>CAZYTI010000606.1:0-3710 GCA_964650065.1 uncultured bacterium | reverse complement strand
CAAGGTGCGATAAATTACTGAATTCTGTCTATGAAGACAACTCCAGGAAGAAATCTCGTTCCCGTTTTGTTAATTTCTCAAGCCCGTCGTTCCTATAAATTAAAAATCTGATTGGATTAAGATAAAATGAAACTCCTTGTTTGTCAAGATAAAAATGACATTCTTATTTGAGCCCTCTGGCTTCCAATAAACCATCGATTTTAGGGTCGGCTCCCCGGAACCGCTTGTACAGTACCATGGGATCTTCGGTCCCGCCTTTGGAAAGGATGTTTTCTCTAAAGGCTCGGGCTGTCGTTTTATCGAAGAGACTCGTTTCCTTAAAAGCCTGAAAAGCATCTTTATCCAGAACTTCTGCCCAGATATAGCTGTAGTATCCGGAAGAATACCCTCCGGAAAAGATGTGTCTGAAGTAGTAACTCTTGTATCGTGGAATGATTTCCGGAATCAATTTAATTTTTTCCATGGATTTTTTCTCAAAATTTCTGGCATCCATCTCGTTGGCCTCTGTGAGGATGTGCCAATCCATATCGAGATAAGAGGCCGCCAGATATTCGCCTGTAATAAAACCCTGATTGAAATGGCTGGCCTTCTCGAGCTTCTCGATGAGTTCATCGGGTATGGGCGTTCCGGTTTGATAGTGCCTGGCATAGGATTTGAGTACCTCGGGTTCGCCGGCCCAGTTTTCCATGATCTGGGACTGCAATTCAACGAAGTCTCTGGACACGCTGGTGCCCGATAGCCGGAGGTAGGTGCAGTCGGAGAGGAGTCCGTGGAGCGCATGACCGAATTCGTGGAACAGGGTGCCGACCTCTTCGAAGGTCAGGAGAGCCGGTTTATCCCCGGTCGGTTTCGAGAAGTTGCCGTTGTTGGTAATGACCGGATGGATTTCCTGGCCGCCTTGTCGGGATTGTTTTCGGAAACTGTTCATCCATGCACCCCCGCGCTTGCTGGCCCGGGGGAAGTAATCGGTATAGAGAATGCCGATATGAGACCCATCGGCTTCCTTGACTTCAAAAATCTTGACATCTTCATGGTATTTGGGTATATCTGTTCTTTCTTCAAAAGTAATCCCGTAGAGTTTGGTGGCTACACCGAAAGCGCCATCAATGATGTTCTCCAATTTGAAATAGGGTCTCAAGATTTCGTCATCCAGATCGAATTTTGCCTTCTTCAATTTTTCCGTATAATACCACCAATCCCAGGATGCCAACTTGAAACGATTCCCTTCTTTTCTGATCATGGCCTGTAGTTCATTGGCCTCTTGTTTCATCTTCTTCAGGGTCGGTTTCCAGAGCTGATTGAGAAGGTCATACACGTTTTCCGGTACCTTCGCCATGTTGTTTTCCAGAACGTAATGGGCATGGGTGGGATAACCCAGGAGGTTGGCCTTTTTGACGCGAAGGGCTGCGATTTTCACCAGGATTTCGTTGTTATCGTATTCGTCTTTGTTGTTGCCCCTGTTGTAATAGGCTTTATAGATTTTTTCCCGCAGATTCCGTCTTTCCGAGTACTGGAGGAAAGGAATCATACTGGGTTTATGAAGCGTGAATACCCATTTCTCTTCATGCCCTCGTTCTTTGGCTGCTTCTGCCGCACCGATAATCGCGGCCTCGGGGAGACCCGCCAGATCTTCTCTGTCCTCGATGACCAGTTCGAAGCGGTTGTCCTCTTTTAAAACATTTTCACCGAATTTCAAGGATAGCAGAGACAACTCCTGATTGATTTCTCTCATTTGGGCCTTCTGTGCTTCGTTGAGATTGGCACCGCCCCTGACAAAGTCTTTGTAATATTTATCGAGAAGCGTGTTTTGTTCTACGGTTAATTTGAGTTGTTTCCTCTGGTCGTAAACGGTCTTTATCCGTTGAAACAGTTTTTCATTGAGCCGAATATCATCCCTGTGTTTGGATCGTAATGGGGCCACTTCTTTTGCGATTTCCTGCATCGTGTCATTGGTCATGGATCCGTTTAACACATCGAAAGCATCGCCGACCTTTCTCAACAGTGCGCCACTGAAATCCAATGCAACGACAGTGTTTTCTAATGTTGGGGCCGCAGGATTGTCGGCAATGGTATTGACTTCCTTTTGTGCCTCAGTAATGCCTTTCTCAAAGGCCGGGAGATAGTGTTCATGCTTAATTTCTTCGAAGGGTGGCGTTCCAAAGGGTGTGTTCCAATCACTGAAGAAAGGATTTCCGCCCTGTTTTGCGCAGCACATGAATAATACACTGATCATGATAGTCAATAAGATCCCTGTTTTCATCTCGGACACCTCCTTGATTGTTGAAATTTCAAATTTAAAACCACAAACAATTTAAAAAAAGAATGGAAAAATTCAACCTGTTTTTCTAATTCTTCTATAAATCACTCATGAATAATGAATCAAACTTGAGTAATTCGTGAAATGCTACCATGTCACTGGTTTCTTGTTACTGGTCTCTGGTGACCTGTCCTTGAAATAATGTGATTTTTAACCGGTAACCAGTTACCAGTAGCCAGTATCACATTCATATGTTTTGAAAGGTCACTTTGTCGATACAAGATATCGATGTTATCGATTTTGGGAATTGTTTAGCAATGCATCAATTCTCTCTTTTGGGTAGCTCAGGAGTTCCCCCATACTGCGGGCAATAGCCTCACGGGCTTTGCCAGTATATTGCCCGGATTGGACGAGTTGCTCCTTTTCGGCTTTGAGGTTTAAATAAGCCTCTTTTATGGGATCCTTGTAGATGAGCAGGACATGCTTCCCCTGTGTGATTTCACCAGGGAAGAGGACGGTGACGAGAAAATTGTCCTCACGCCAGATCTGCACGTGATTGATGGCTGCGATGCGGCGGGCATCTTCCATGAGGGCGTCCATTTCTTTGGGTGTCATGGGCGAGCTCAGGGCCAGCTTCTTAATACCAATATCGACGACTTCTGCAAAGGCACCGATTACGCCCAGGTTGTAAGAACGGGTATCGATGGGTGTCTTGGAACTTAGGCCTTCATTGGAATCATACCGATGATTCTTGCATGTGATATTGAGTAGGATTAAAATGATCAAAAGGAGCCATGTGGTCGCTTTCCGTGACATCGGATTCCCTCCATTTAAAAAATGATTAGTAATCTCATCTCTTTGGATGAATTGGGATCAAATTAAAGGAACAAATAATAGTAATGACTTTTTATTGATTTGTCAAGATGAATCCGGGTGAATTCACATTTTTTTATTTATCTGTCTGAACGTTTCACATCCTATTGTGTATTAAATGATGTGATGATTCTTCATATCCACGAATTCATAATCGGAGGTCCCGGAAAATGAAGTTTTACCGTGTTATGATTTTTCTTGTATCATTTTCGATGTTAAAAACCTACGGATTCGGTTTTGGGTACCAGTCAAAGCCTGAGAAGATATACTCCCTCAGAAAAATCACGATGAGTAAGGAATGGTATGCCGGACAGGCGAACCTTTGGTATAATGAGATTGAGAAAAATCGCTCAGATGCCGATGCCTGGTTTAACTATTATCAGGCGACTCGTTACGCGATTCGATTTGGGATTCCCATCTCATCATCTTCGGCGATACAACAGCCTGAAATTATCATACGAAAAATGAGTGATGCCGTTTCAGAATCGTTCGAATATCATCTGCTGAGGGAAACCTTATTAAAGAATAAGGGTGAAAAAATTCAAACAGTAGAAAAAGCATATCGAATGAAGCCTTCTGA
>CAZYTI010000605.1:0-3717 GCA_964650065.1 uncultured bacterium | reverse complement strand
CAACCCAACAGAGCCAATCGGTCACGGACCCTTTCTTTTAATTGAACGACATCCATGGCCTTGGGCTCGATAGGATGAATGGCATCAAATCCCATGGTGATGAAATCCTCCAAGAGCAATGTGAGATCGCCATCGGAATGGAAGAAAAAGCTTTTCCCACTCTCCCTGGCGACGGCTGCAAATCGCTCATACCATGGAAAAAGAAAACGACGAATCATCTCGGGTGACAGGATCAGGGCTTCTGTATAGGCGATGTCATCGCCGAGCCAGAATCCCCCTACATGTTCGTACTTCGAAAAACGTTCAAACATCCTGAGCAAGGCCGATCCCAGAGCATCACATACTTTCTGAATGAGCTCGGGACACTCATAAAGCGCCATCATGAAAGTCTCGTATCCCATGATCATCCAGGCTTCTTCAAAGATCCCCCCCTGAGGACTGGCAATCACTTTCATCCCTGGCGGGAGCAGCGATGCGGCCTTTTCCATATCGGAATAATCGAATTGTGCCTCTGCAGGCCATGGGTATCTTTCATATTCATCCAGGGTTGTCAGAGTCGCCTCAGGGTGATTCAGCCAGCACTTCGGAAACTCGTATCGCGGCGTCATCCGTATGAAATCATACCCCGCCTCGGCCCAGAATTGGATATCCTTCTCAACGTCATACCCTTTCTTGCGGCAGTCCAACACATCTTCCGGTGTGTTTCCCAGGAATGCCGACTTGACCGGCGGATCGATCCAGAGTTCCACCAACGGTAAGCGGTCCGGTTCTTCATGGTGGATGCTGGTTAACAGACGATTAAAATTTGGTTTCGGATAAAACATCATTATGGTTATTTCCGTTTACAAATGTATACTTTTTATTGATAAATAATTACCTTTGTCATTTCGACTCCGATTTATCGGGGGAGAAATCTTTAAGACGTTCGGTTTTAAGATTTCTCAGTCTTCCCGAGTATCAATAAAACTTATTTATTTCTCTTTCGGGATTCCTTCGAAATGACAACAATATTGTAACTATCATGATCTGCTGTAGTAGATATATTTATCTAATTATAAATCTATCCACCCACCTATGAAAGGGGATAATCCCTAATCTTTTTCGCTGTTTCAAACAATGCGACAATATTTTCAGGCCGCACGTTGGCTTGAATGTTATGAACTGCGGCAAAAACAAATCCCCCACCCGGAGCAAATATCTGCATCCGTTCTTCCACATGCCCGGCAATTTGTTCCGGAGTTCCGTCAGGGAGGTCATGCTGCGTATCGACACCACCTCCCCAGAACGTGATACGATCACCGAATTCAGATTTTAGTCGTTGTGGGTCCATATTGTGGGCCGATGTCTGAACCGGATTGAGGATATCCACACCTGCATCAATTAAATCGGGAATCAAATCATACACGGAACCACAACTGTGCAGAAAGACGAACAGCTTGGAATGTGTCTTTACATACTGATATACTCTTTGTTGACGGGGTTTGATCATTTCCCGATACATGTCAGGGGAAAGCTGGGGAGCATTCTGCGTACCCAGATCATCACCCATCTGGATGATCTGGATATGGGAGCCGACGGCCTGGAGATATCCCTCCAGGTTTTTCAGATGAACTTCCACCATTTTATCCATGAGATCCTCGGCAAATGCCCGCTCAATGGCCAGATCCATCATGAACTGACTCCAGCCGCGAAGGGCCTGACCCAATTCCAGGATGTTACCACCAAATCCACCCATGATGGCATACTCGGTCTCATGATAGAGTCGTCGGGCCGTTTCCTCCAAAAACCTCAAATCTTCGTCCAAAAAATGAGTCCACGCATGTGATTCGATATCTTTCCATGTCGAGGCAGACGCCAGATGCGGATTGCACGATTCAAAGTAGAGACAACCGTCGGGCATACGAGCGGCAACACGATCTCCATCCATCAACACCCATTCACCATGCTTCTTCACCGGATAAAACAAGTTGTGTACATGACCCGGGGACCCTTCGGGCAAAATCCACATCCGCCAGGCATCGTCCGGTTTCCCCATGCTGTTGGCAAGATCTATCACATCCACCTGGAATGTTTTTAAAATGTCAGGTTCCGGTTCTGCCAGTTGTTGGCCGACATCGTAGACCCTGGTCGATCCCTCCTTGAATCCCAGATGTTCCTTAAGCCGATTGAAGGCAATGGCCATGATGCCCGTAGACCGCATGGCCCCTAAATCGATGGGAACCTTATCCGGTTCCTCATGACGAAGGGCCGTCAGAACCCGTTCACGTGAAGTCATTTTTTTCTATTCCCAAACTCTTTGATTTATTTTAAGACAGACGCACCGAATTTTTCCTAGAAATAAATACTTCAACATTCTTAATTCTTAATTCTTAATTTATCATTTTCTCCAATCCAGACTTCGTGCTCCTCATCCCACTTCCAGTTTGTATTCTCCATGGGCAGATCAATCATGGGCAGTACACCTTTCTGAATCAAACGTGTCGTCTCTGTCCAGTCCCGGATACCACTCACGGCATCCAATGCATGAAGGTTCTGATATCCCGTACAATTGGCATATTTCAGGGTCTTCTCTATGGATTGTCCGTTCAGGTACCCTGCCAGGAATCCGGCAATGGATGAATCCCCCGATCCTGTAGCACTGGCGATCTTCTCAACACGAAAAGCGGGACACCACAGTTCCCTGTTTGACCAATTCTCCAAATCCGAAGGACCTGTCGCAATACGCTCCAAACACTCTACGTTATCAGTTAAAATATAATATCCCCGATGAGCCGTTTTAAATACGACAATTTGGGTCCCCATGTCTAAAATATCGTGGGCAAGGTGAGAATAAATTTCCGGTTCAATGTGATCAATCACATCCGAATTACCCGATCGCTGTTTGGTCTCGAAATAGACTTCTCTATCGAGCATGAAAAGAACTTCTTCAATACTGGGCATAAAAATATCCACATGGGGCAATACTTTCTCAAGTATCTCCTTCCAGGGTGCCTTAGCACCGGCACTATTGGGATCGGGCAGTGCCATATCCAGACAAACCGTTGCACCCGCAGACTTGGCTATATGAAGAATACGGTCCAATGTCTCACCACAATCCTCATAACATCGTGCCATCAGGGGTGGATAACCGAAATGAAACAGCCTGGATTGCTCGATGATTTGCTCATTCAGATCAGAACTGGAAAATTGGTCATTGGCACCTGGATAGTGTAAATAGATACGATCTATACCGGGTGGTGCAACGGCGACTGTATAAGAAGTGCGGTCTTGTTTAGATAGGTGAACGCCATCCGCATACCCATCTTTAGCGAGCATGTCAAAAATGAGCTTTCCGAGAGGATCCTCGCCAACCCGTGCCATAAAGGCGACCTCCAGCCCCAGCTTCGCCAATGCCAGGCCCGTGTTGGATACAGGCCCCCCCGTACTGATTTTTGCGGCACCGACCTGGATCAATTTCCCTGGTTTAAAGAGATCATCGATTCTCTGAATTTCCGGACCGGAAATCTCAGGAATAATGTCCAAACATATATGTCCCGCCACCGTCACATCGTAAGGTTTCTCTACCAATGATTCTATCTCCCTAATTAACACTACATCCTCATTGTCCAAATCGTTTTTTTACTTCAGGTAACTCCAACTTCAGACAATTTAGTGCACGCTTGTGCCTTTACGCTCCATCATCTCCATATCAGGTTCATCCAGGTTCTGGCCCCGACC
>CAZYTI010000604.1:2947-3720 GCA_964650065.1 uncultured bacterium | reverse complement strand
CCGGTATGGAATATCTTGAGTTTTTCTATCTGTGCCATCTCCTTTCTATTGATGGGGCAGGTGTTGGTCAGAATCGATAAATGGAGGTTGGTCGCTTGACAATTATCATTGGACATTTATTCGTTCTTGGCACACTCTTTTTGCTTATACGGAATCAGGCCGTTGATCTGGCCATTCCCGTCACGATGGCCATTGGACTGAGTTATGGTTTGCTTGCCCGTTTTTCGAAGAAGGCCTTTTATCTCTATCCGGGGAGTCTTCTTTTTTCATGTGGTTATATTCTCTTCGTGACCCTCACTGGTGGCTATGATATCACACACCTCTTCTGTATTCCCCTGGTGGGGCTTTTATTTGGCCTTGGATATTATTTCAGATTAAAGGAGCCCACGTTTTCAAAACCTCTCGATTTCGTGGGGCATACGGTTGTTGTTTTTCTCACTTTCCTCATGTTCATGGTCCCATCGAAAGTCAATGACAGTATGGCCGCTGTTTCGGCCGTGCTCTATGCGCTACTCTATTTTACTTTGGCTAAAATGGTTAAGCGTAAGAACTATTATTTTGGAACGGTCGCCTTTATCTCTATCCTCTTCTTTTTTATTTTGAAGAAGATGCCCTTTGTAACTCCTGAAAATCATCTTTACATCTTTTCATTCATCAGTATGATGATTTTTCTCGTTGGTTATTTAATTCAGAGGAATAAGGATCTGGAGCTTGCCCGTCCCATCTATGGCGTTGCCATATTGATCCCCCTCATCACCAGTGGAGTGGCCCTG
>CAZYTI010000604.1:0-2937 GCA_964650065.1 uncultured bacterium | reverse complement strand
ACAAGGCTTTTTAGAGGCGACAAGGATCATTATTTTTACCGGAGCCATGATTTATGTATTCATGATAGCCCTGTTTAAGAAACAAATTTTCATCTATTTGCTTACATTAAATTTCGGTTTTTTCCTGTATAGTTTTCTGAAGGCATCCCAGAGTAAATTTACCCAACATCTGGTTATTTACTTCCTCTATATCCTCCTGTTTTTGGGGATAATTTACCTCATCCCATATCTCAGGAAATTGTGGAAGGATAAGCGGTCGCCCCTGATTTTTACCATTGCCAATTGGAAGGGCGCAGCCCTCTTATCCATTCCGTTTGGCGGTGTGGTCCTTGTATTGACCGTTTTGTACGCACTGAAGGCCAGCGATCACCCCGGTTTCTGTGCAAGTTGCCACAATATGCAGGAGTATTACGATGCCTGGGAACAGTCTCCGCATAAGGATGCGAAATGTACTGCCTGTCATTATGAACCCGGTGTAGAGGCAAAAGTAAAAGGCAAGGTCGCGGGTGCTATTCAGCTTGGGCAATACCTGACCAACAATTATTCGAGTCAGCCCCATGCCGAGGTGAGTAATAACTCCTGTATGCGGATTGGATGCCACAAGGAAATGGATTTTGACAGTGAAATCGTTTATAACGAACATATTCAATTCAACCATGAACCTCATATGCACCAACTCCAGGAGGATTCGGAGCTCAAGTGCACCACCTGTCATGGCCGTGTCGTCAGTGATCAGCACTTCACTGTGGATAACAACACGTGCTTCATCTGCCATTTTCAAGCGCAGGAGGATGAACAGATGACCATGGGGAGTTGTTATGGATGCCATGGTTATCCTCCCGGAACGGTGGATAACAAGGGCACCGAATTCAGCCATGTCGATTTTTTAGGCGATAATAAAGACGTGAACTGTGTGCAATGTCACGCCATGGCCATCGAAGGGGACGGTTCTGTACTTCAAGAGAAATGTCTCGTCTGTCATGATGATGGGAATGTGTCGGTCGAGGATGTGGATGCCATGATCGCTCATGATATCCATTTGACCGAGAATAAACAGGCCTGTTTCGAATGTCATACTGAAATTAACCATGGGACTTCCATACCTGTGGAAGAACAGGCGCTGGATTGTAATGACTGTCATCGGAATCGGCATTCTGTACATGAAAAGATGTACCGGGGAACGGGTGGGGAAAACGTGGAAGACACACCCGATCCCATGTACCAGGTCAATGTGGCGTGTGAAGCCTGCCACAAATATGAGACCCAACTGACCGATGCCGGTGGTACTCCCGCACATGTGAAAAAGGCACAGGGCCAGGCGTGTGACGATTGTCACGGTTCAGAAGGGTATGCCGAAATGGCGGCGGATTGGCAGAGCGAAATCCGGGAGCGTTTGGGTGACCTGGAACCTTTATTTCGACGTGCACAGCGATATTTGAATGCTTTGAAAGGACGAATGAATGTGGAGAGGTTCAAAGAAGCGGAAGCACTCCTTCAGAGCGCGCAATCGAATTACCATTTTGTGGTTGCCGACCAGAGTGATGGCGTACATAATTATATGTATACGACCCTCCTCCTGGATAAGGCAACGGAAGACGTGGAAGCCTGTTTGAGACTCAAGGAGGATTGAACTTATGAAGTGGGAGATTACCGATAAAGCCTTGGAATCTGATTTTGTTGCCGAGGTGGAACATATCAGCGGAGAGGATGTCAGTGCCTGTAACCAGTGTGGAAAATGTTCGGCTGGTTGCCCCATCTGTAAAGATATGGATTATTCCCCCAATCAGATTCTCAGGCTCATTCAATTGGGAATGCGAGAACAGGTTCTCGCCAGCAACACCATATGGATGTGTGCCTCTTGTCAGACCTGTACCACCCGATGTCCCATGGAAGTGGATCTGGCTCGTGTCATCGACTCTATCAAACTCATTTCCCATTCCGAAGATCAGGCAAATTCTTTCAGCTTCGGAACCTTTTTTAAGGACCTGGGGAAAAGAAGCCTGGATGGTTTGGCGAAAACACTGCAAATGGATATTACGTCCAATCTGAAGGTTTTCTCAAAGGTCTATCTGAAAACCGTGAAGGACTATGGACGTTTATCTGAAATGAACCTCGTCATGAATTATAACATCAACAGCGGCTTTCTCTTTTCGAATATGCTGAATGTACCTGCTTTTTTAATCAAGAGGAAACTGACCATATCGAAAGGGGAGGCAACGCGGGTTGCCAAGGCCAAAAGAATTTTTGAGAAGGTAGAAGAGATAGAAGGTAAGAAACTATGAAATATGCTTATTTCCCAGGATGTTCATTAGAATCGGCGGCTGAAGAATATAACCGGTCCGTAGTCGCCGTCGCCCCCAAGTTGGGAATAGAGTTAGAGGAAATTCCCGACTGGTTGTGCTGCGGGGCGACCCCGGCACATATCATCAGCCACTTGTTGGCCGTTGCCTTGCCCGTTTCCAGTTTTACCTGGGCTCAAAGCCAGGGGCTGGATGTGGTGACCTGTTGCGCAGCATGCTTCGCTCGAATGAAGATCGCCAATTCGGAAATACACCATGATTCCAAATTGCATGGTGAAGTGAATGAAGCGATTGGCGAAACGTATGAGGGAAATGTCAAAGTCCTTCACCTTTTGGAGGTATTGACCCGGGACATTGGCCTGGAGGCGATCACGCAGAAGGTGGAACGTTCCTTGAGTGGTTTGAAAGTGGCCTCGTATTACGGCTGTCTATTGACACGGTTACCCGAAAATGATCGGATTGACAGTGTTGAAGAACCTACAATCATGTGTGATCTCTTCAACGCTATGGGGGCAGAAGCTGTGGATTGGCCCTATAAGACAGAATGTTGTGGTGCCAGTCTGGCTGTGACACAAAAGAAGACAGTACTCCGCCTGGCGCGCGATATACTCAAGACGGCCAAAGACAGTGGTGCCGA
>CAZYTI010000603.1:0-3727 GCA_964650065.1 uncultured bacterium | reverse complement strand
GTGCCACGGCGGAAAAAGAAAGGATGAAGCAAAAAACAAACAGAACTACATTTCTAACTTTCATTGTAAACCTCCTTAATACTCTGATATGAACTTTGATAACTAAATTGTGACCTCTAACTCTCTCCTTCACCTCCTTTCCTCTGATTTCCTTTTTGAGATAATCACTATCACCTCCTTTCCCATGGATAAATTTTTATAACATCAACGTATATCCAAACATCCACGATGACAATTTTTCATACGCCCAGTTCGTATTGCTGTAATAGACATCATAGTACTTTAAAGTTTGATAAAGATAGGCTACATCGAACCGTCCAAAAAATGCTTTAACACCGAGGCCGACAGAATAGGTCTCTGCCTCAGGACCTCTGTCAGTAATGGCATTTCCATCGGGAATAAACACCTGCGGTACATTTCGATATCCCGCCATGATGGAGACTCGGCTGATCGGTGAATATTCCACACCAACGCCATATGTGGTCTGGTTCGTCCAGCCCCGATGGGTGGGATCATCGGCTGCGAAGGTAAACTCGGCATTTTGAAAAGGCCGGTGAGATATATCAAGGGCCACTCGGAATTTCGAAATCGGCATGAGAGAAATTCCAGCATTGAATGAAAATGGCATACTTACTTCATCTTCACCAGCCAGGGAATTCGACTCCGATCCGCTGGGATCGGTTGCCGTGACCGTATGATCCCATTCCCGTTTTACCTTATAGGGCAAGGTGACATTAATCCCGACTCCAAAATGTTCAAATTGAAACAGGGCGCCGGCATCCACACGCAGGCTGCTGAATGTGGATGTCCCGGATGCATTTATATTCAGTGTGTCATATCCAAAACGGAAAATCTGGTATCCCTGAACCATATCAAAATATCCGACACGATTGAGATCCAGACGTTCTTCGATATCCCCGGAGAGATGGGTCAGAGCCAATCCCACACGGATCTGATCGGTCAGTCCCGCCGCTAAGCCACCAGTCACTTGAGTCACCGGCCCTGTGCGTTCTCGCTCATATCGGGACCAATGCATACGCACGCTGTCTTCCGCACTGGTGACCCGGGGTGGCAGGTCCCCATATCCGTCAAAACCGATATGAGGTACGAGATGTGTGTCATTGCGGTCAAAATTGAGGACCGGCACGCTTCCCGAGTAACCCACCGAAGCAACAAAGGATTTTCCCATTAATTGGAATGGCATGGCTGCGGTGACATGGTACAACTGAAAATCATCGGCAGTGTTTTCCCAGTCTGCCCCCTCTTCGCTGTATGGGTCGACGCCCATCTCTGGATCATCAACGATGTAATTGGGATCATCCAGGAATGCTTCATAATCATACCAGCCGCTGTACTCAGGATTGGGGGTGTACAGTCCATCCAGAATAAAAGACATGGTGACCAGTTGACGGTTGGGACGGTAAACCTGTCGTTCGCGCCATATCTTTGAGTATTGAAAACCGTTGACTGAAAGTTGGAATCCCGAGATACCAATTAATCCTGCAGGATTCCAATACAGTGCTTCAAGCTCCCCACTGACTGCACTGAAGGCACCACCCATTGCACGAGCCTTCACACCGATACCATCCGACATGTCCAATCCCTGGAAAGCCAGATTATCACCTCGATGTTGGGCGTAAATCAATCCCGTAGAGACAATGAATATCGTCAATATGATGGCAGATAAATTTTTCATTGGAATAGGCATGATATTCTCCTACATTACAGATCATCTTATTTGATTTTAAATCCCAGAGTGAAGCGGTGAGTGGTGTCCAAGTGATCACCAAAATCATTATAAGCGTAATCCACTCGTAATCGGTAAACATTCAACCCGAAACCGAAAGTATATTTTTCTTCATCATGATTGAATTTATATCCCCCTCTGACGAAGAACAGGCCCTCGAAACCGTACTCGAATCCGACATGCTGTTGTTGGCTGTGATCCCTGGATTGCGAAAGGTCAAAGGCAACGAGCAGTTGATGGCCCGGGACTGTTGTAAGAAATCCGTTTTCCGGTGCGAATAAATAGCCAGAAATACCGATCGTAAACGTTTGTGGCAGTGGATAGCTCTTACTGTAATATTTGATTTCCTGCCCAAAGTTTCTCAAGGCCGTACCCAACTTCAGGGAACGAAATCCGGTATCATAGATCACACCGCCATCAAAAACCACAGCAGATGCAGTTTCTTGAACGAGATTTTCGTGGACATATTTTGCTGTCAAACCGAATGAAAAACGAGCGGTGACACTCCTTGCAAATGAGAGCCCCAAAACATAAGCACCTGGACTAAAACTCGATCCCGTGAGACCGGGATTATAAACTCCGGTTTCGCTATCTCTGAACAGGTGATCGATCCTGGTTTCCTCTATACTGCCGATATCTACAATCATTGCCTGAAGACCGATACTGCCAATATTGCCTAAACGGTAGTTCATGGAAAAACTGCTCAGTGTAACATCCAAAAACCAATCCAGGTAAGACAGAGATGCATCCCAATCGGCAGCATGGGCGATTCCGGCAGGATTGAAAAAGACTGCTTCAGATGTACGAATATTCACAGTGTACACACCACCCATGGCTGCGACCCGTGCATTTGGAATCACCTGCAGGAACGTAAAGGAGGTGGACCCTACTTTATCGAATCCGCTCACCTGACCTCTGGCGTTCGCCATACAAATCAGCAAAGATGCAATGAGAATCCAACGTTTATTTGCCAACATAGCCGTTTTCCTCTTTGTTAGTCGTTGATTATCCTTACTTGATGATGATCAATTTGCCGGAATACTGGTCTTCGTCCGGTGCTGTTACAATGTAGAAGTACACACCTGATGCGATGTCCTGGTTATTCCTCGTAACCTGGAACCATGCCGTCGAAAACACCTGCTCATCGTGCTCAATGGTTTCGATCAGTTGTCCGTGAAAGCTGTATATTCGAATTGTACAACGTGCCGGCAAACCATAAAAACCGATGGCTTTTTCCTGGCCGGCCCCTTCAAAACCCGATTCGATCACGAATGGATTGGGTACAGCGTATACTGTTCCCATTTTTTCCACAGAGGCCACATTCTTGCGATGTAAGGTGAAATTGGTTTTTCCGCTTTCATTCCCTTTATCATCAACGGAGGTGACCGCGTAATATTTGGTCTCGCCCAACTTGAAACCCTGATCTTCATCTTCAAAACTGTACATGTCATCGCCATTCACGTTGCCGACAGCGGTGATCCCCACCAAATCCCAGGGGCCGCTGGCATTGTCAGCACGGAAGATATTGAAATGATCTAGGGTGCCGGTCAATCTACCTGCGAGCTTGGAATTCCAGGTTTCGTTGAAACCTTCCACAGCCCGGGTCCATGTTAAAAGGACAGTGGCAGTCGCGGTGTTCTCAACGACCAAACCGGGAGCAGGCACAGGTATTGGCATTTTGTACTTATCAGGATTGGTTGAAGGACGGGGGTTGTCTTCAGGGAAAATCATGCCATCAGCAGGTCCCATGCGTGAATCGCTGAAGGGAATCTCCTGCCCGATAAAAGCTTCATGGGCTTTGTGGGCCACCTGATTGACAGTGATCACATCAGAGTTGATATGATCAGGATAACCGAAATCATCAAAATAGTGTTCAGTCATAACCTGACCATCCAGTTCAACCCGGCGATTCCAGTCCCGAATAGGGTAGAATTGACTTTCCCGTTGACCTCCACAAGTCAGTTTACCCGCCGTGCCTCC
>CAZYTI010000602.1:0-3728 GCA_964650065.1 uncultured bacterium | reverse complement strand
GCCAGGAAGTGATTTTGGACGCCCTGAAGATGAATATACCGCGCGTCTGGCATAAGTCGATTTTAATGGAAGGGATGCGCTGGAAGGTGTGAAAAAAGTTCCGGGCGATCGTAATCCCGGACAGGAATTTCTCGAGAAATATTGTGGCCGAATGCTGGAGGCAATTGACAGAATCTGTGATTGGGTAAATAATATAAACTAAATAGCACGAGGTTGTTATGAAATTATCTGAAAAGCAAGAAGCGTTGTGTGATCAAAATAAGTGGAATTTTTCAGATCTGAAAGCGCTATTCATTAACTGTACCCTGAAAAAATCCAGTAGAATGTCTCACACTAATGGGTTAATAGAAATTTCTAAAACGATTATGGAAAAGAACCATGTAAAGGTAGAAGTCATCCGCGCAGTTGATTATGACATTGCTAATGGTGTTTATCCTGACATGACAGAATATGGCTGGAAAAAAGATGATTGGCCTGAAATCTATAAAAAGGTGCAATATTCCGATATTTTGGTTCTGGGAACACCGATTTGGCTTGGTGAGAAATCGTCTGTATGCACCAAAGTCATTGAGCGTCTATATGGCCAGTCGGGATTGCTGAACGATGAAGGACAATATGCATTTTATGGTAGAGTGGGTGGATGCCTGGTAACAGGAAATGAAGATGGTATAAAACATTGTGGCATGGGTATACTTTACGCATTACAACATTTGGGTTATGTCATTCCGCCACAGGCCGATGCAGGGTGGATTGGGGAGGCAGGACCTGGTCCGTCGTATCTTGATCCCGGGTCAGGAGGACCGGAAAATGATTTCACCAATCGAAATACGACTTTTATGACCTGGAATCTCATGCATATGGCACATATGCTAAAAAAAGCAGGTGGTATTCCTGCTCATGGTAATCAGCGTTCAAAGTGGGAAGCGGGTTGTCGATTCGATCATCCCAATCCTGAATATCGTTAAAAGATGAACATTGGAATCAGAGATTTTGATGCTGAAAATAGTGGAACCTTGATTCACAAATTCCTTCAGAATATATGATCGACAAAATAGATGATATTTGGAAGAAGAAATAATTATGAATAAATTGATTATTTTATACTTGTTCCTATTCCAGCACTTATTAGCACAAAACATTGAAACTGTTTTTACTGATGCGATATGGGACCAGTGGCGCTTTGGACAATGGTCGGAAAATACCGATACTTCTTATATCATTCAAGATGACATTGTGTATTCCGGCGATAAGGCGGTTTGCTTTAATTATTCCATTCATACATTTGATCATCAAGAAGATGAAACGGCAAGTCCGAATATGTCTTTTTATGAAGAATATTTCACGACCGCTTCGTCTCCGGAGGTTGTTTTAACAGTTAATACAAATAATCAAGTAGCGCCCTTCACATCAAACCACCTGGGTGTAAATATTGGAAACTGGACATACTATTACGGGAGGCCTTATCCGGATGATTCCCAAAAACTGCGCGAACTGACCCAATTAATCCAGCCTGGAATTATTCGATATGCCGGAGGATTGGCTTCAAATAGAGCGACCTGGACTCGGGAAAATGTTCAGTATTATCACCAGGGGTATTACGACACAGATGGTGATGGAGAAATGGATGTATTTGGCCGAAGACAATTCATCGGCCCCCCATAGAAGGCCTGCACTATCGTGCCGACGGTTCTACGGAAATAATAAACGGCGCATTTTCTAATTACTACCAGCCCGATGAGATCGACAGACTGGTGGCTTTTGCCGATTATGTTTCATCGGATATCATGATCGAAGTGAATCTAACCACATGCAATCCTTATTTATGGGCAGATATGGTTCACTACACCAACGTTGAGAGAGGGTTTAATATTAAATACTGGGAAATGGGCAATGAACTCGATCTGGAATATGTCCAAAATTCTCCTGCATGGTTTCCTTGGCCAATACAGAATGAATATATACGACGCTATAAAGAATATTACAGTGCTTTAAAAGATGTCGACAATACGATTCTCATTTGTGGACCTACTACTGCAGCCCATGAGGCCGGGTATTTTCAACCCTTTGAATACTTTATCGATCCCTTGACAACAGATCCTCAAATAATGGCCGAACAGATGCTGGACGTATTTACCTACCATTTATATCCAAATTGGAACGGTGGCGGGAATATTGTTAATGAAGATACGCTTTTTCTCTACTACCGCCCGAATAATCCGAATAGGTCCAGAGCCCATGGAAATGACTGTGCTCGGACCAAAAGACAATTATTGAACGATCGGGGCTTTGTCGATACTCCAATTGCTATAACGGAGTTCAATGCGATCGCCGCCGACCAATATACAACCTTACTATTCAATCACGCCAATGCGTTATATATGGCCGATATGTTGGGCAGGCTTGCTTATCACGGTGCGGATATGATCATGCATTGGGAACTATATGACGGGCATTTTAACAATGGCACCAGCTTTGGCCTGATAGAAATCAACAATTCCCAAATTTCCATTAACAATTACAACAACGGCATAGTGAGTATTGATGACCAATTTGAACCCATGCCTGTTTATTATACTTATTTTTTGTACGCCAGCCTTTTTGGCAAGCAAATGGTTGAGTCTTCAAGTTCCGATGAAGATAAAATTTCGATTTGGGCCAGTACGGATGAATCCAATCCCGGGGCGGTTATTTTAATCATTACTAACCTGACTAATGAAACTGTGAATGCCACAATAGAAATGGGAAATTACACCATTGGGAAAGCCGATTATTATGTACTTTTCAATGAAGCGTTTGCATCGACTGATGACGGTTCGTCAATCATTAGAGGAACCACGATAAATGGTTTGGAGATTGATTCCCAATCCGCTTATGATATCTTTGAGTCGGCTCAAGCGATAATCAATTCTGCTATTCCCATTGATATTCCAGGAAGCGTTACCACAATAAACAAGCTATTGCCGGCCTATTCAGTCACTTTATTGGTATTAAACGGGCTTGATGGCGCATTTACTCTACCCGCCCCATTGCCTCAACCTCCGAAGATGTTAGATCCTCATGAGAATGGGCAGCGGATTCTTATTGATGCTATGTTGGGCTGGCATCCCGAATCAATTTCGGAATCCTATCATTTACAGATTTCCAAGGATAGTCATTTTGAGAAACTGGTTATCGATAAAAACAACCTGGATGTGAATTATTTCAAACTCACAGGAATGGATAAGATGGAGACGTATTACGGTAGACTTAATGCCACAAATCCATTAGGAACAAGCGGTTGGTCTCCTGTTTTTAGTTTTCAGACAACCGGTGAAGAGGTTGGGATTTCTCATGATACTCGATCGATAAAACACTATACGCTTTATCAGAATTATCCAAATCCATTTAATCCCGAGACGACCATTTCTTACGGTCTTCCCGAATCTTCGGAAGTGAGCATCACCATTTTTGATTCGAATGGCAGGAAAATCACCGATCTGTTCGTGGGTAAGAAAAAAACAGGGATCCATACTCTGAGGTGGAATGCCCAGGATGTACCTTCGGGTGTGTACCTCATCAGGATGCAGGCCGGTCTGTTTGCCCAAATGAGAAAGTGTATACTCATGAAGTAAATGCTTCAGTGTAAGCCCGCATTTCTAGGGTCCGTCTCTTTTTTAAGACGGAGCCGGTCGGTTCACTGAGATGAGGAAATGCATTCTGATGAAATGAACGTTGCGGATAAAGTCAGT
>CAZYTI010000601.1:0-3730 GCA_964650065.1 uncultured bacterium | reverse complement strand
CTGAGATAATCCAAAATCTTTTCTGTCTGTGCGATAGCCTGCGAGGCTTGAATATAAAAAACAAAGATGACCATGATCAGTACTGGAATTCTCGTTTTATTCCGTGGTTTCATCATATCACCTGCTAATATGTACCGTGTTGTATTTTCTAAAACGTTGTCTTTGGAACCGCACGATCGGCTTCTTCAATCTGAAAATATTCTCTCTTTCTGAAACGGAACAACGTCGCCACAATGTTACTGGGAAAGGACTCGATCAGGATATTCAGATTCCTGACGGTGCCATTGTAATACCTTCGTGCCAGCTGGATTTGATTTTCGATTTCTCCCAGTTGATTCTGCAAATTGAGAAAATTCTGATTGGCTTTTAGATCGGGATAGGCTTCTGCCACTGCAAAGAGATTGTCAAGGGAACGCGATAAGGCGTCTTCCATCCGGCCTTTTTTTCCAATTTCATGAACAGTTAGACTCTTTGCACGACACTCTGTCACTTCATTCAGGAGTTTCCTTTCATGCTTCATGTACCCTTTAATAGTATCAAAGAGACTTGGAATCAGATCACTGCGTCTTTTGAGTTGAACATCGACACCGCTCCAGGCCTCCCGGACAAGATACTTATTTCGTACCAACCGATTATAGATGATGATGAAGCCACCGATACATGAAAAGAGAATCGCCAGAGTAAAAATGATTATTCCCATTCTAATTACCTATTTTAATAATGGAGTATCCTCTCTCGATGAATCCCTCACTCAATCCAACTGCCCTGTTTTTTTAAACGAGCCACTCTAATCCGTGAAGAGACAAAAAACTTAAATTTTGAGTCACTTTCTTGCGATTAAATGAAAACTTATCCCTTTATACAGAGGGGAGACCGTAAACGATATATTCGAAGATTTTTGAGTATTTAACTTTAATTTTTCAACGATTCCAGTCCCAAGCCAGTAACCAAATATAAGACCTGCCACAGCATCGGAAAACCAGTGACTATCCGCATCCGTAGTAGAATAGATTAATAAGGCAGAAGAAAGGATCGGACCTGCCCAGCGGCAGCCGATATAGTCCATAAGAACGGTACAGTAAGTCGTATAATAAGTTGCATGAAAACTAGGAAAACTGTCATATCTTTTCCTACCTCTTATATTTAGATGTAAATGTCACCATTCCATTGAACCACCAACATTTGGTCTCGCTCTACCGCATAGAGATTTCATGCCTCGAGTCAAAACGAATGAATAAGCCGTGGCCTGCATTAAATTAAAGCATAGAGTTCGTAGGCGATCATTGCGTATCAGTAAACCGACACCATACCCATACTCTGCGAAGGCGATGAGATGTGATTCAAACCACTCCAGGTTTGAATATATCGGCAAGAAAACAGGGAGTTTCGCCGGTTCTCCGGGATGCCATTTTCTCTTATATGGCCACCAACTTTGATTTTTTCCAAGATCGTAAAGATTTTGATCGAAAATGAAGCAGCTTCCAAGAAACCCTAAGGATATACCGGTATAAATTCGATTTTCTCTCCTGAAAGGAATCGTAAACATATTCTTGAATGTTCCGGGAATATGAGTAACACTGTGGATACCATCGTTAAACACGTCCCGGGCAATACCCGTAAAATATTGAGCAACTCTATTTTCTTTCTTTTCAGGGATACCTTTTTCGATCTGATTTAAGGAGAGCTGTTTTATTTTCTTATTGTATAAGTCATTTTGTGCATAAGAAATTGAAAAAACAATTGTTACTAATATAAGGGTTAAAAAGCACAGGCGCGGTTTCATATCTTTCTCTCTTTTTTCTTAAAATTTTTGCCACTATCTTCAGCCTCGGACATCTTTCTTCCTTTTTCTAAATCAAAACCTATTTCGACGAAGTATCCTTCCGACTTTCTAATTTTTCATATACTTTTTTCAGAGTATGGTATGCCTGTGTTGCCAATTTTGACTCTGTTTCCTGCATATCCTCAACATCGATACCTCCATTGCGCCACTTACCCATTTTTTTTGTCGCTTCTTGGAATATTTTATCTTCTGTCGGAAATAGTATCTCCCAAACTCCCCCGCCCTTTTCATCTCTTATTTTATACGTGTCGATATACAGACTGCTGCTCCTTGTGCGTTTACCCTCTTCCATGATCTTATAATCGAACAAATGGGTCCTGATTTTCAGGGAAACATCACACAACGGTGCAGTATTTTCACCATCGGCCACATCAGGTGCCGTTCCAACGGGCCAATAGGGCACGGCTATGGATGCTGCCGGTTGACCCAGCATGGTCCACATCGTACTGAGGAGCGGATTCTCTCCGGGAAGGACGCCCTGAATAACAATGGCAGAAACCGAAGAGGGTCTGCAGATACTTTTGTTGCATTGAACATACCCATAGGGTGAGGATGGCACCCAGTGCTGACGAAAAGGCAGTTCAATGGGATTGTTCTCTGCATCCACAAAATCCCGCATCTGAGTACGAAGTATCTCTCTCAGGCTGATTTTATCCGTATGGTAGAAGTCTTTCATCAATGTCGTTGTTCTTCGGTATCTCTCAATACCGCCATTTCCGCCACCGTTAAATGCAAAATTGGTACGGAGGATATATCCATCAGGAGCGACTTCCTCATCGGTGGCATCAAATTTCCAGTAGACATTGTTGGCAGTTTCGAAAACAGCACTTGCACCTGATGCATCCAGAACTATATAATTGGCGCACGTTTTTCGACCCTTGATATTTGTTCTGTCCAGAAGACTTTGAAATTCTATCACATTTTCACACCGACTCAGAGCGCGGTGCATAAAAATTCCATTTTCGGCGAATTGCCCATCGGGGCCATATTTCCGAAGGTCTGTGGACAGTGAATTCAGAATGGCAAATCCTTTCTCATTGACGCCTACCCATGGAGAAGTGGTGTTCCCTGCATTAAACACGGCCACATATTTATATTGACCTGCCGTATTAAAGCAAACTTCGTTATTCACGACCCCTGCATCTCTGGTTTTCCAAATTATGGGACGTCCGTCTGATGTGGCCTTACCCGATGCAACACCGACGGTACATTCTTCGAACGCTTGATAGGCAGACAATGGAATCGACAGGATGCATATCATCATGATTGAAATCGTAAAAAAGATACTCAATCTTTTCAACATCAAATTACCTCCGACATCATCCATTTGTGGGTATTCAATTCTCAAGTATAAATGATTTCAAGAACTAAAGCAAGGAGAATTTGGTTGATTTTTAAAAAGAAAGATTATATTTTGTAACCACACACAAATATGGCATCCCGGATAATTCTTATTGGAATTCTATTCTAACTGAAAGGCAACCTTTATGATTATCGGTGTACTCGCGGCCTTAAGCAGTCTTGCCCTTGTTTATTCTGTCCTCTTCATCAAAGATATAGTGAAGCATAGAGAGGAACTGGAGAAGGAAACCCGTTTTTCCATCTCAGGCGGCATTGGCTTTTTGACCAACTTTTTGGATACTTTGGGGATTGGCAGCTTTGCTCCCATGACGGCATTACTCCGGGGATTCAAACAGATTCAGGATCGGGTCATTCCTGGCACCCTAAATGTTTCCTGTACAATCCCGGTGGTGGCCGAAGCATTCATTTTTATCACGGTGATCCAGGTCGATATGGTGACCCTCATTGCCATGGTCGTCACCGCAATCATCGGAACTGTGCTGGGTGCTGCGATCATTTCCAAATTGCCTGAAAATAAGATACAAA
>CAZYTI010000600.1:0-3738 GCA_964650065.1 uncultured bacterium | reverse complement strand
AGACATGGCTGGTTCTAAAGTCGTTGTAATTGCTGCGGGAACGGTTCGACGTCCAGAAATGATGCGGCAGGATCTATTAGAGCAAAATATGCAAGTTATCGATGAAATCATCGTTAATATCAAGAAATATGCTCCCGATACGATTATTATCAATTTGACAGAACCGGTCGACACACTGACATATTATTTGATCAAGAAAGGTGGATTTGATCAACTCAAAGTCATGGGTGTTTCAGGGGCCTTGGATTCCTCTCGGCTTCGAGAGTTTATTGCCCAAGAACTGGATGTGTCCAGTGTCGACACGACTGCCATTGTCATCGGGGGACATCATGACTACATGGTGATTCCGCCCCGGTATGCTCGCGTTGAAGGCATTCCCATCACAGAACTCCTGCCTCCTGAAAAGGTTGAAAATCTCGTAGCCAGAACCCGTAGAGCAGGAACGGAGATCGTGGAGAGTTTAAAAACGGGAAGTGCCTGCAATGCACCGGGTGCAGCGGTTGCTGATATGGTTGAAACCATTATTCGTGATTCCAAACGGATTATATGTGCACCAGTATATCTCAATGGAGAATATGGCCATAAAGACATTTGTCTTGGTGTTCCTGTGCTTCTCAGTGCGAACGGGATCGAGAAGATCGTCGAGTTGGAGCTGACCTTGGCAGAGAAAGAAGCCTTTGATAAGTCGGCGGCCGTGGTCAAAAATACGATGAAGTCTTTGGAACTCGAAACTGAGAAGAAGGAGGGCTGATCATGAAGAAGGTAACTGTAATTGGAAGCGGCAATGTAGGAGCCTCTTCAGCTCTCTACATTTCAGAAAAACGTCTTGCAGATGTCGTTCTTATTGATATTGTCGATGGTTTGGCACACGGAAGGGCGCTGGATTCGGTGGAAGCGGCCCCGATTCGACATTATGATACTAAGATTCAAGGGACGAATGATTTTTCAGCCATGGTGGGCTCGGATGTGATCGTTTTTACGGCTGGGAAAGCGAGGACACCAGGCATGTCCCGGGATGATCTCCTCCAGATCAATGCAAAGATCATCGGTTCTGTATCCAAAGAGATTGCACGCTATGCACCCAATGCCATTGTTATCATGGTTTCCAATCCCCTGGATGTGATGGCCTATGTGGCCCTCAAGGTAACCGGTTTTGCTCTCAAGAGAGTTGTTGGAATGGCTGGAGTTTTGGATTCGACGCGGTTTCGTTATTTTGTGGCAGATAAGCTGGGTGTGAGTGTTGGCGATATCAATGCTTTGGTGTTGGGAGGGCACGGAGATTCCATGGTTCCGCTGCCAAGATATGCGACGGTTTGTGGCATTCCTATTCAGGAGCTCCTTCCAAAAGATGATATCGATAAACTGATCGAGAGGACCCGTAAAGGCGGTGCCGAGATTGTGGGTTATTTGAAATCTGGAAGTGCCTTTTGGGCACCTGCGGCGGCCGCTGCCGAGATGGTGGAATGCGTGATTCGCGACAAGATGCGCATCCTGCCCTGCTCGGCCTATCTTCGGGGAGAGTATGGTATCGATGGTCTCTTTGTGGGTGTCCCTGTAAAGCTGGGGAAGAACGGTGTCGAAGAAATCGTTGAGTTGGCCCTTTCCAAAGAAGAGAGCGAGGCGCTCCAGAATTCGGCAGCCAGTGTCAAAGCGGTCATCGAGAAGTTGGAAGAATTGAATCTGGTTTAATTTAATCGTTCACCGAATACGAAAAATCAATGTATTCTTATTATTCACAGCCGTCAGCATTTTTACCTGAGCTGATGGCTGTGTGTCATTTGGTTGTTTTATTGGGGTAAGCATACTTCGGCTGTAAGTTTCATAGTATGATAAGGAGGTAAAGCGATTTTATGAGAATTGAGATCCCCTATGGACGAGATTATTTTGAAGCATATATTAATGATGAAAATTTTGGCGAAATGGTCTACCCCAATGAAGTGGATGTAAAGGATGAGGCCCGGACCCTGATTCGAGCGTTGGAAAATCCCATTGGCTCAGAAGCGTTCGATACATTTCTGAGTGATGCAAAAAATATTCTCTTCATTGTCAATGATGGCACCCGTCCAACACCGACGGCCAAAGTGTTGGATATCATACAGGATAAGATTAAAGCGCTGGATGTTAAGTTCATTATAGCGACCGGCTGCCATCGTGCTCCGACCGAAGATGAGTACCAAGAAATATTCGGGATCCATTTTGATGAGTATCGCGACCGTATCCATTCCCACGATGCCAAGAATGATGAGATGGTTCATTTGGGTGTATCCAAGAACGGTACGGAGATGGAGGTAAATAAATTGGGAATGGATGCCCACAAAATCGTCATCATTGGTTCTGTGGAACCCCATTATTTTGCCGGATATACGGGAGGGCGGAAGGCCTTTTTGCCGGGAATCGCTTCTTATAAGACGATCGAGCAAAATCACAAACTTGCCCTGAAAATGAGCGCTCAGGCGATGGTGCTTGAGGGCAATCCGGTTCATGAAGATATGGAAGACGCTATACAAACCATTAAGGGGAATTCGGTTTTTTCTATTATGACAGTTTTGGACAGGGATGATCGTATTTATGCGGCAACGGCAGGGGATATCACGGAATCATTAAAGGCAGCAATCGACAAATCACACGAAGTCTTTTCCGTTGAAATCAAAGCGAAGGCGGATATCGTTGTGGCTGTTGCACCTCATCCGATGGATGTTGATTTATATCAATCCCAAAAAGCCCTGGACAATGCCAAGCTGGCGCTGAATCCTAATGGTATTCTCATTTTGGTCTCGAGATGTCGAAGTGGGGTCGGACATGAGACATTTGTTCATCTCCTTTCCCGAGCGCGTGATCCCCAGGATGCTCTTGATCAGATTGAGCATGAGTACGTATTGGGTTACCACAAGGCCGCAAAAATGGCTGAGATTGCCCGCTGGGCCAAGATGTGGGCCGTGACAAGTATTGATCCGGAGTTAATGAAATCCATCTTCATTCGACCCTTTCGTTCAATTCAACGGGCATTGGATACAGCCATCACAGAAAAAGGAAGGGAAAAAATTCTCTTTTTAATGGCTGCCAGTATGACAATACCCAGGGTGAGAAAGCGGCTTGTATTGAGACCCAGACGATTCATACATAGAGGCCGTCATGAAATCGGTAAGAAACCGGTGTTTCTTGAGGATACATCTAATCTTCCTGACAGTGAAAAAAGGATTGTCTCTCTAATGGAAGGAAGGTAGGGGGATTTTTGAATTTTAAAGTCCCGTAGATCAGATATCCAATATTTTGGTAATCGAAGGTTCCATGAGGGAAAGAAAATTTTTTGCCCATGATGTAATATGTTTTCCCTTTCTCCATAATACACAGTAATTACTCTTTCCAAAATAACGCTGCACAGGGATCACCTCCAGCTTACGCATTCTGCCAGGCTTGAGGGCAATTTTTGGAATTATGGAGATCCCAATGTCCAACTCCACATACCGTTTGATGGTTTCGGAATTTGTTGCCTCCATGACGATTTCAACATCGAGGTGCACCTCTTCGAATACATTATCGATGGTATCTCTGGAAACGAGTCCTTTTTCGTACGTGATCATGGGATATTGGGCGATTTCCAAAAGTGTTACATTTCTTTTTTTGGATAATGGATGGTTTATACTGGTAATCAGAACGCGTTCGATGGGTTGGAGTTTAAAATGGTTGAGGTTGGGTGGTATGTTTTCGATGGGAGCCATGCCAAAGTCGATTTCTCCC
>CAZYTI010000599.1:0-3747 GCA_964650065.1 uncultured bacterium | reverse complement strand
TGGCGTCTTGAATTCTTCAATAGAAAGCTGCCTTGTACTCGTATATTTTATCATATCAGCTCCAAGGTTTTTTCGCCGAATCTGATAAAATATATGGATTTATCATCAAACATGCAAGAACTAATTATATTAATATCAATGGCTTAGGACTTTACGAGGAAACCCTATTTATATGCCTTGTAATACCAATTAAAAACAGCTAATAACCTACCAATATTTGTAGCCATTTTGATCATCCATTTTATTCGATGAACCTTGTGTAGTAAAAAAATGACCAGCAGAATGAAACTCACGAATATATGACTCAGTCCTTTTGTGAACATCAGTAGCCTGGTAATTAGTTGGTATTTGTCAATATTTTCATCAATCATTTTTCGTGAAAAGGTGTTGCCGCCTTTTAATGCACGTCGTAAAAGGTAAGAAAGAGAAGTCCTGTATGGAGGCATAAATTCAAATGTCACCGCCTCAAGGCAATTAATAAAACGAGCACCTTGTTTTGCCAATCTATCAAAAAATATAGTATCTCCACCACCCGTAATTCCATATCTAGGATCGAAAGGCTCTTTTAATTTTTTTAGAATCGATGCCTTTATTAAACAATTCCCTGAGAAAGTGAATTTGGCTTCCGTACCTGTTGGTTCCATGGGTCTGAAATAAAAATCACGATTCCTGATCCATTGTGGGGCCTCCGGATGAAACTCAGGTACAACCAGACCAAATACACCATCAGCATTATAAGCTATTGCCGTGTTAAAAAGATGATATAACCACGCGGTACTGACTACCTCATCATCGTCAATGAAGAGGATATACTGACCGGATGCTTTTTCAATTGCTAAATTACGTGTAAGGCTGATGTTTTTTCTGGGTTGAGTGAAATATTTTATACAAATAGAGCCGTCATTTTTTTTTTGATTGATAACCTGAGAGGCACTTCTATCGGAATCATTGTCTACAACGATGACCTCCATATGCACATTTTCCGGAAATACCTGCTTTTCAAGACTCTTCAAGAGTTTTTCCAAGAGCTGAGGGCGTCGATATGTTGCTACACATACAGAACAGAGGATGCTATCTTCTCGTTTTCCAGAGAAGGATTCAATATTCATTTTTACTTTTTTTTTCATGGTATAGATATAGAATGATAGTAATCATATTTCTCAGCCAATACAAAATGTGGGATATTATGTTCTCTTCAGTTCTGAAACGAATTCACGAAACTTACCCGATTTATCTTTTGCGATATGATCAAGAAATTCAAAATCGACTGTCAGGTTATTTCCCAATTGTGTTTGAAATGCATTTTTAAAAAATTTCGTAGCTATTGGTTCGAAACCAGACTCAACCACAGTTCTGATAAGAAAATTCTCTTTGGTTTGCTGAACAACCTGAAATTTCTTTATTTTACTACCATATTGCGCATAGGCTTTTGCCATCATAAAAGCAAATATTCCAGGATAAACTAGTTTATCGTTTTTTAAAATAACCATGTCGTATTTACGCCCAATCGTGATGCTCATAATAGGTAATCCTCTACCACAGGTACATGGACCATCAATATTACTTCCAAGATCTCCTGTTTTATACCGAAGTAGAGGCATCGAATAGTTATTTAGATCGGTGACAACAATATCACCTAATTGCTCAGGATAGTCACGATTGTGGTCTCTAACGAATTCGACAATAAGATTTTCACTCATGAGATGCATTCCACCTATAGGGCATTGAAAAGAAATGATGCCAACTTCGGCACAACCATATTCATTGATTACAGGACAATCAAATACGGATTCAATTAAGCTTCGGTGATGGTCGTATAGAATTTCAGAAGTCGTGGAAATTCCTCGTAATTTTAATTTTGAAAGATTTAATTGGTTTTCTTTGAATATTTGGGCAAGCGTGTAGATTGCTGTACACCAAGCATACATAAATTGGGGCTTGAACTTCTTTATTATGGTATAATATTTTTTGATAGAGTCTTGCGTTAAATCAAATGATGATAGAAGAATTTTATTCTCGATAATATAATCTCTGATTATTTTTTTAGTATTATGCTCATTCGAGTATCTTCCTCTTAAAGACACAAACTTTTCACCCCTGGTCCATCCCCACCAATTTCTTCCTCGTAGCTGGGAAGCTATTTGATAGCTTAAGGATTGTTTATCAATGTATGTTACTAAAGGAGTGGCCGTGGAACCACTCGTTTTTCGGACGATGTAGGGTCTGTGTTTATCTTTGGCTATTAATTGTTTTAAATTCCCTTGAACATCATTCTTAGTTAAAATAGGTATCTTACTTAGATCATCAGGCGAATGAATATCGTTCAGGCTCAAACCACGATCATTAAACAGGTTACGATAGTAGGGGATATTTGTATAACAATGTTGTAAAAGTTTTTTAAGTTTTACCAATTGTAACTCTTTCAGTTGTTCAGGTGAATACCATTGGGTCATCTCCAGTTCGCGTATACACTTTTTTACTGCCAGTCCATTCTTCACTTCCCACAGAGGGGAGGTCAAATATTTTACTATCCATGGATACATGATATTTCCTTCAGCATTATACGAATAATTACATCATTGGGAAATAAATGCAAAAATTGAAGCGCCTTTTTTATAAAAGTCTCTTAGAATTGATATCTCGTCATCATTGAATGTTTTTAATAAAAATAAGACTGAACTATATAATATCATCGACATGGTAATTAAAAATATCAAGTTATACTCCTTAAAAATAAACAAGAACATACTCATCAGCAATACTGCTAATGCGGGTTTAAAATAAATATTTTTAATTATGGTTTTATGAAATTGTAGTGAAAGGACATACGTTGAAACAATAAAAATGATGATCTGCGATGTAACAATCGCGATACTTACTCCAATAACGCCAACTGAAGGTATAAGTATGATACTCAGGCATACGTTCATGATGGTTCCAAGGACTTGGATCTTTACAAACTTCTTCTCATTGTTTATAGAAGCAAATACACTCATATAGCCATGGTTTAAATAAGAGAAAACAAGAAACCAGATCAAAATCCTTAAAACTATTATAGATTGTTGATATCCTTCACCGTATATCATAAGAATAAAGTTATCGGCCAAAAGTGTGATGCCCACAGCTATTGGTAGAACAATGATTAACAGAAACTTTATGGTTCCCTCATAGGTCTTGATTAGTCTATCCTGTAAGTGATTCTGAGAGAATTTTGACATGGCGGGCAGTACTGCACCGATGAAAGCTGCTGGAATAAAACCGAATACATTACACAGTCGGTGAGCCGCTGAATACCATCCCGTCGCCTCGTCTCCCTTGATAAATGAGAGTAATATGGTTCCCATTTGTGCGTTTATGGCTACCATGATACCCAATGCCGCAAAAGGAATTGCTGATTTCAGAATTTGTTTGCTAAAATCTAGTTGAATATGAAAATTTGGCGCTGAAAACTTCTTCACAACAAGACTATAACCGAGAAAAAATGAAAACAAATATACTGCAAAACGGACACATAAGAGGGGTATCAAACCATATCCAAGAAACAGAATTGTTACTCCGGTCGATACAGTCAGGACATGGAGAATGATTTTTATCAGAGCTTCATACTCGGCCTTTTGATGAGCGCGGAAGAAAGCGTTAAAAAATTCAATGAAAGCATCCAGAATCATTATAAACGATGCTATCATGACAACGATTATTTTCTCTTGACTGGAATTCGTGAGATGAAGTATGAAAATAATCACGGTG
>CAZYTI010000598.1:0-3759 GCA_964650065.1 uncultured bacterium | reverse complement strand
GATTAAGCGTCTTCGCAAGTTTCGTGAGAAGTCGAAGCAGGGTGGAGGGAAAGATCGAATCGACCGTCAACACAAAGCGGGAAAATTAACGGCCCGAGAACGAATCGATCTCCTTTTGGATCCCCGTTCGTTTCAGGAAATAGATCCTTTTGTGACCCATCGTATCTACGATTTTGATATGGAAAAAAACAAAATCTTGGGCGACGGTGTCGTGACCGGTCATGGCAAAATTAACGGTCGACCCACCCTGGTATTCTCCCAGGATTTTACAGCGTATGGGGGAACCTTATCTCTGGCTCACGCTGAAAAGATATGTAAAGTGATGGACATGGCCAAGAAGATGGGTATTCCCATCATTGGATTGAATGATTCCGGAGGGGCACGGATACAGGAAGGCGTCGTGAGTCTTGCGGGATACGCTGAAGTGTTCTGGAGAAATGTTCAAGTCTCCGGTGTCGTTCCCCAGCTTTCTGCTGTCATGGGACCGTGTGCGGGTGGGGCTGTGTATTCACCTGCCTTAACCGATTTCATATTCATGGTCGATAAAACAAGCTACATGTTTATTACCGGGCCCGATGTTGTACGAACGGTCACCCATGAAGATGTTTCTTTCGATGGATTGGGAGGGGCCAGAATTCATGCTGAGAAATCGGGTGTTGCCCACTTCATCACCGACGATGACGAGGCATGTATCCGGGAAATCCAACGACTCTTCGACTATCTTCCCCTGAATAATATGGAAGATCCGCCGAGGCTCGATCCCACCGATGATCCCAACCGGATGGACGAAGCTCTAGACAGCATTATTCCTGACAATCCCAACCAACCCTATAGTATGAAAGAGGTCATACAGAGAATCGTGGATGAGGGAAGGTTTTACGAAGTACATCAACATTACGCGCAGAATATTATCGTTGGATTCGCTCGACTCGACGGTCGGGTGATCGGCATTCTCGCCCAGGAGCCTTCCGTGTTGGCGGGTTGTCTGGACATCGATTCCTCCATCAAGGGAGCGCGGTTCGTTCGCTTTTGTGACGCCTTCAACATCCCCCTGATCGTTTTCGAAGATGTTCCCGGATTTTTACCCGGTGTTTCCCAGGAACATGGGGGTATCATTAAACATGGTGCAAAACTTCTCTATGCACTCTGTGAGGCCACGGTACCCCGTATCACGGTCATTACCCGCAAATCCTATGGAGGTGCCTACTGTGTGCTCTCTTCCAAGCAGATTCGAGGTGATTTAAATTTCGCCTGGCCGACAGCAGAAATTGCCGTGATGGGATCGGAGGGAGCAATAAACATCATATTCCGCCGGGAAATTAAGAATGCCAAAAATCCGGAAAAACTGCGTCAAAAGCTCATCGAAGATTACAGGGAAAAATTCGCCAATCCCTATGTAGCCACTTCCAGAGGATACGTCGATAATGTCATCGAACCCAAAGAAACCAGACCCAAGTTAATCAACGGACTCGAATTTCTCGAAAACAAGAGAGATAAATTGCCACCCAAAAAACACGGGAATATCCCTTTATGAAAAGACCTTTTGAAAAAATTCTCATTGCCAACCGAGGGGAAATTGCATTACGCATCATTCGTGCCTGTCGCGAGCGTGAAATCAAAACTGTGGGGATTTTTTCTGAACCCGACCGAGAGGCGCTTCATGCCTTGAGAGCGGATGAAGCCTATCCTATTGGTCCCGGTCCTTCGCAAGAGAGTTATTTGGCCGGAGAACGGATCATCGCTTTGGCAAAACAAAAAAAATGCGGGGCCATCCATCCCGGGTATGGATTCTTAGCGGAAAACAGCGATTTTTGTCAAGCTTGTGAGGATGCAGGCTTAATATTTATAGGTCCCACATCCTCGGCAATGAAATCCATGGGGGATAAAACCCTGGCACGCCAAAAAGTGGGTAATGCTGGGGTACCTATCATTCCAGGGATGAAAAAGGGCCTAAAACAATTTGAGCCCATGCAAAAAGCGGCAACGAAAATAGGCTATCCCGTATTGATAAAAGCAGCCCTGGGAGGAGGAGGTAAGGGCATGCGGGTCTGCAGGAATGAAGAGGAATTGTCGAGCGGTTTTGAACTCTGTCGAAAAGAAGCCGAATCCGCCTTTGGCAATTCGACCCTTTATTTGGAACGATATATCGAAAAACCAAGACATATTGAGTTTCAGATTCTTGCCGATCATTATGGGAAAACCATCCATTTGGGTGAGCGGGAATGTTCCATTCAGCGTCGCCATCAAAAGTTAATCGAAGAAGCACCTTCCGTGGCCATTGACGACAATCTCAGATCGAAGATGGGAGACGCGGCCGTTGCCGCTTCACAGGCCGTCGGTTATACCAATGCGGGCACGATTGAGTTTCTCCTGGATGAAAATAAAAATTTTTATTTTCTCGAAATGAATACGCGCCTTCAGGTTGAACATCCAGTCACCGAATTGATCACCGGGATAGACCTGGTACACGAACAATTGGATATCGCTTCAGGTAGGAAGATGTCTTTGGATCAGAAAAAGATCGTCCGCAGGGGACATGCCATCGAATGTCGAATCTATGCAGAGGACCCGGATACGGATTTTTTACCCAGCTGCGGAAAAATCGAAAGATTACATGAGCCCGCCGGACCAGGGATACGGATCGATAGCGGTGTCTATCAGGGATTTGAAGTGCCTGTTTTTTATGATCCGCTCATTGCAAAGCTTCTGGCATGGGCGCCGGATCGAAATCTGGTCTTACAAAGAATGTACAGGGCGCTTTCAGAATACCGAATTACCGGGGTGAAGACGACCATCGGTTTTCTCAAGGATGTCATGAAAGATCCCAGGTTCCGGCAGGGCAATTTTGATACGCATTTCATAGATGAGAGCGAAGCAAAGGAAGTGAAAATCACTCCTGAAGAAATCAAAGCCGCAGGCATTGTGGCCGCCTGGGCTTTCCACTCTCAGACAGAGGGACAGCGAAGGAGGGTGAAACAGAGTGAATCACAAATCAATCTTTGGAAAATAGCAGGCAGACGGGAGGCCATGGAGTGAATTATTACGTACTCATTCAGGAACGGATTTACTCCATCGAAATTGTCGATGACGGGGATACACAACAAATTCTTTGGGAAGGGGAAAAAGTGGATATGGATTGTCATCTTCAACATTCCAATCCATTCTCATCCATCATCCTAAACGGAAGGCCTTACGAAATTGCAGTAAAGAGGGAGGATGATACATTTGATATTCATCTGAACCAGACCGAGTGTAAGATCATCGTCGGCCGCGGTAGTAAACAATCTGATAAGAAAGGATTACTCAAACAATCAACCGGCCTTGAAATCATTACGGCCCCAATGCCGGGCATGGTCGTCGATGTGAAAGTCACAGAGGATCAAGAGGTGGAAATGGGCACTCCTCTACTCATCCTGGAAGCCATGAAGATGGAGAATGAATTACGCAGTCCTGTGAGTGGTCGTATTAAGGAAATCCATTCCATTAAGGGCAAAAAGGTCGAAAAAGGTGAAAAACTCATTATGATAGAAAAATAGCAATGAAAGAAAATGATGAAGGACTCGCAACTCCGGAAAGTCTAAAAAATTTTAAGTACGAAAAAAGTCTGGGACAGCCCGGTGAATATCCCTATACCCGGGGGATCCATCCTACCATGTATCCAGGCCGGTTATGGACCATGCGGCAGTACTCGGGCTTCGGAGATGCACAACAGACCAATAAGCGGTTTCGGTATTTATTGGAACAAGGACAAACCGGATT
>CAZYTI010000597.1:0-3769 GCA_964650065.1 uncultured bacterium | reverse complement strand
ACGAATTTTATTTATGATATTCAATCATATTATCATACATAAACTTTTTCCGGATCGTATAAAACTCCTCCTTATCAACCTTGTGGACATTCCGAACATGACTGATATTTTCCAGAGGAATCATTTCATCTCCTGCATCGTTTCAATTTGTTCAGTGTCCGCCTCAAATCTTTCGCCCCTGACAAATACCAGAACCACCCGAGATACCTCTTTTAAAGGATCCCCATCAAAAATCACGATATCGCCTGATTTTCCCTTTTCCAGGGATCCAACCTGGTCATCGACTCCGAAGATCTGTGCCGGATAAAGGGTTAAAGCTTTTAATGCTTCCTCGTAGGGCAACCCATGAGCAACGGCCATCCTCGCGTCATTCAGAAGACCGGATAAATTTTGAAACGAACCGGTTTGGAATGCAAACTTCACACCCGATTCATACAGAAGTGCTGCAGTCTCCGGTACCGCATTCTCCGTCTCCTGTTTCTGCTGGTACGAAAGAGACGGTCCGATAATAACCGGGATCGCTTTGGCGACGAGTTTATCGGCAACACGGTCGGCCTCTGCTCCATGATTCAGGATGATTTTCAGATCGAATTCCTCTGCGATTCGAATGGCGGTGAGGATGTCGTCATAACGGTTAGCACTGATGATGAGAGGTTTTTCTCCTCTGATAATGGGAATGAGAGATTGAAGTTTAAAATCGGTTTTAGGTGGCGTGGGTTTTTTCTCGTCCTCTTCATTTTCTTTTTCATCTGTTTCCAGCTTTTTTTGATATCTGTCGAGTTTGTCCGCATAATCCAGGGCATCAATAAACGCCTGCCGAAGCAGTGCAGCCGCTCCCATCCGGGTCATGGGGGATTGACTTTTTTCACCATATCTGAGTTTGGGAGCCTCGCCCAGACAGCCATGAACACCAACCGGGAATTTCAAAATCATCTCTTCGATGCCTCTTTCTGACAGTTGAACAAATCCACTCTGACCCGTGAGAAGATTGCCCTCTGCCGGAGCACAAAGAACCGACGTAATGCCGGCTTGCCTGGCCATGGGGACGAAACGGTTGGCAGGATTGAATGCATCGACAATCCGTAATTGGGGAGTCAATGGTGCCGTGGCTTCATCGTCATCCTTTCCATAAGATGCGATATCTGCAAGGCCCAGATTCGTAAATCCATCAATCAATCCCGGGAGTACTGTCTGGCCCGAAACATCGATGACCGTGGCGTCCTCCGGTATCCGGATATCTTTCCCAATCGCTTCAATCTTTCCGTCCCGCATCAAAAGGATACCGTTCTCGATGATGCCATTGGTTACGGTCACTAATCGCCCACCCAAAATGACCGTCGGTGTCGTCTGTGAATACAATCCGGTCAATGGGAAAATGATAGCGAGAAAGAAAAATTGAAAGATCCGCTTGGATTTAAATATAATCGTCATGATTTTCTCCGGTTTAAACTTTCTTTTATTATTAAATCTTGAATTTTAAGTCATGTTTTTAACAGGCTATTAGTTGTTTGTGATTAGCTAATAGCCAACATCTAACACCTAATCCCTATCTATTAATGTATTTATCTGTTTCAGGCGAAGCTTCGCAAACATTTTTTATTGGAGACGTGCTCCTTTTTTCCTTTGATAGATGATCTTACCATCGGCAAAGACAACCTCCGGAATCGATTGGGTCATGAGCGGATGACCCCGAAGGATAACGATATCAGCGTCCTTCCCGGGTTCGATACTCCCGACTCGGTCGGCCATGCCGATGATCCTGGCAGCATCGATAGTCACAGCACGTAGGGCAGCTTTCGGATCCATGCCGTTTTTCACGGCAAATGCTGCGATCTCTAACATATCGCCCCCGGGTGAGCCCGCGCCCGGTGTATACATGCCGCCGCTGAGACTGGCTCTGAAAGCCACGCGGATTCCCGCTTCATTCAGAAGCTTGGGATATTCCGGATTGAATCCGCGATCTTCGATGCTCCCCGTACCCCGAAAAATATTCTCAATGATGATGGAGATGTCTCTCTTTTTAATTTCATCGATGAGGGTATACGCATCGGTGGCGCCGTCCAGGATGATTTTTAGATTAAATTCATCGGCGATACGCAGGGCAGTCCAGATGTCGTCTTTTCTCTCACAGTGAATCATCACCGGCATCTCCCCGTTTAAAACCGGGATAAGGGCTTCCATATCCAAATCCCGCTTGGATTTCTCCTCCTTTTTGTCATTCTCCGGAGATTCCATTTTTTCCCTGTACTCCTGGGCCTTGATTAGGGTTTCGCGAAGCAGGGCAGCCACCCCCATGCGTGTAGAGGGCATCTTACCATCCCGCTTGGCCGATCGTCCCAATCCGACCACCATGACAGCCTTGTTCTTGACGATCATCTTATCCACCACAATGCCCGTGGTTTTCAGCACGGCACCCTGACCTCCGATGACGTTTCGGTTTCCCGGTGTGACCAACGCAGTAGTGACGCCCAGTTCCCGGGCAAAGGTAAATTGAGGCGCATGCGGCTCTATCGCGTGCTTGACCTCCATGGCAGGGACAACGGACTTGGACATCTCGTCGATATGGCTCTGGCGTCTCCAGTTTGAACTGATACCGACATATGACCTGGGCGAGACCAATCCGGGAAAAACGACGAACTCACCGGCCTCGATGATCTTATATCCACTGGGAATGGAGATGTCCTTTCCCACTTTTTTGATCTTTCCCTTCTGTATGAGGACGATGCCATCTTTCAGGGGCTCCCCTACCATGGTGAAGACGGTGCCCCCTCTGATGGCAATCTTTTTGGCATCTCGCAGACCGTCGGGAAAGTACAGGTCGCCTTTGGCATTATGGATGGTCGTTGAAAAATCGATTTGATTTTCATTTTCTCTCCAATACTCGATATTTCCGTCGATGATAACGGTCTCGACCTCTGATAGAAAGTCGAAAGGTTCGCCATCCAAAAGTACAAAATCGGCATCCTTGCCCTTCTCGATACTGCCAACTCGATGGTCTAAATCAACACCCTCCGCAGCAGTCAGGGTAATGGATTTCAGGGCCTCTTCTTCCTTCATCCCATAGCGTACGCACAGCGTGGCCAGATGACGTAGATTCTGCTGCTGACCGCTTAGTGCATCTGTCTGCAAAGACACCTTGAATCCCCGATCAGACAGGATGGCCGGGTTGTTCTTGAAAGTCGTGAAATCATCGAAATAGTTGAAGAACATGGGGGGCCCGATGTTGAAATGGACACGATCTTTCCAGGGCTCGAGCTCGTCGATGACCAGATGCGCCCAGTAGGCATGACCCAGACTGAGTCTGAGGTTGAATGTATCGGCCAGACGAATACAGCTCATGATCTCCGATGCCGTGGCACAGTGCATATGGACCGGGATATCTCCCTTTAATGCCATGACCAGAGCCTCTTTGCCCAGATCCCTCTTGGGAGGCATGGCATCCTCATCATCCTCTTTCTTCTTTTCATATTTTTCCCATTCCTCTAGATATTCCTGGGCCTCGATAAAGGCCTTCTCGGCCATGTGGTACACGGACATCAGGGTTGCGGGCATTTGATTTTTACTCCCATATACACCGATGGGATTCCCTTCAATCGCCATCTTGAGATCGCAGATCTCCATGATGACCATCTCATCCGGAGGTGCGTTCTTCAGTTTGACGGCCACACTCGTCCCTCCGATGATATTGCCGCTGCCCGGACGGGACACGACCGTGGTCACACCCCCGGCACGACCCACGGGAATGGCCGGATCGTCGAAGTTGAATGAA
>CAZYTI010000596.1:0-3775 GCA_964650065.1 uncultured bacterium | reverse complement strand
GGGAATCGCATGGGACGCATAGAACAAACATTCGATTCCGGCTTTAGTCATTATGCGGCAGGCGACGGTATCATAGTTGTCGATAGGATTGGCCCTGTACAATTCCGCCCTCACCCGTGATAGAGGGGCACTGGTATCCATGGTTTCACCAAGTACAAAGAACAGGTTGTGGAGGAAGTGGGCCATGGCATTGTTGGCCGGACCGTCCAAGATCCATCGGCCCTGTGCATCTTTAATTTTGCCTGCCCAATCGTTTCTTTGATAATACCCTCTGTCCCGGGGCCAGAAGCAAAGGGTTTTGAAGCGAACCGGCTTTCCGAAGGTTCCTTTTATGATGTCTTTTTTCAGGTTTTGGATGGCGTTGGAGTAGGACCACTGATAGCCCACCCGAACCCAACAATTTGATCCATCCCGAATACCAATCAAATGATCGACATCTTGCACCGTGGCACCCATGGGTTTGTCGCACAGCACATGGCTCCCGTGAAGGAGCGCTTCACAGGTTTGAGGGATATGGAAATGAACAGGGGAGGAGATGACTACAAGGTCGGCAGTGCCCCCATTTTCATAGAAATCGGTTAATGTATGGAAGACGGGTACCTGCAGATGCTGCATATCGGGGAGGGTGTCCCATTTATCCAGCACGGGATCTATGGCCGCTTTTAATTCCACGGATCCGGGAGGAAATGCTTCCAAGAGTGTCTTCAGGTAGTGATATCCATAGCCGCCGATGGCAACCGTGACTATGGAGACGGGATGTTTGTTAAGAGGAGTCATCTTTTTTCAATTGATTAGGCCATGTTGTCATTTCGATCCCGATTTTTCGGGAGAGAAATCTTAAAAACGTTCGGTCTGAAGATTTCTCAGTCGCCCCGAGTATCAAAAAACCTGGTCATTTTTCTTTAGGGACTTCTTCGAAATGACAAGCTAATGATATTTCAACACCTTGCCAAGAGAGAGGGCGTTTTTAAAAATATCAAATTTTATTTTCCATCAAATCTGTTTCAAAGACGTCTTTCGTCTTTATGTCAACGGCCATCGTTTTTATTTCATACTTTTCCATGCTGACTTGGAAATTTAGACTCAACACGGGAATAGACACTTGGGTTCCCCGGGTATCAGGCGTGGGATTGAAGAGCCGGATGATTATCCAGGGATTCTCCTCGGCCATTTTTAATGTCGTCAATTGAAGGACATCATCGCTGAGAGAAATGTTGGGGAGGGATCTTTCTCCCCGGCCGGAAGGAAAGCAGACCAATGACATGGGCGGTTCAGCTTTTACCATCGCCTCGCGGTCGATGTGGGCGAACCGATGGGATGCATCGCTTCCATTCACCCAGAATCGGAAACGCTTTATGCCCTGATCGATACGCTGTTCGAAACGGTCCTGGGGGACGATATGGGGCTCCCCGTCAACCGGATGCCCCGAATAAGCGGGAGATCGAAGAAGGGACAGCCTCAACTCACCGTCGGCAAAATCGAACCCGTAGGTTCCGTCGTTGATGACGGTCAAACCGAATTTTTTGTCCCGGGAGACGATGCCGATCCATTTTTGGGCGACCAGCTCAATTTCCTCCCTTTGGTATTCTTCTACACCATAGGCGACCTGACCTTTACATGCGGAGGTTTGAAAAGGTGTTGGAATGGAAAGCTTGAGCATGGCATCCTTTTCACACCAGACCACATGGATATCGACTTCCATCTCGTTTCCCTTTTTCATCATTTTGTACCTGACACAAGCCGTGGAACGGTTGTATTGAAAGAGAGCCTCCACGACGGTTCGTATGGTTCCGGACTCGATGATTCGTACGGGATCCAAACGGGGGGATGAGATGCCGGCGAATTCGGCTGCCTCCTCGGGATTCATGAGAGAGAATGTTCCTTTTTGATTCCTGAAGGCAGAGACTTTCATCCCCCAGGGATCGGCATCATCCTCCATGATTAGCAGACGGAAACTTCCGTCACTTAAGAAATCGATGCCTCCACTGCGATATGTATCCATCCAGCCGGTCTCAGAATTGATGCGGATTTCGCAGGTGTCGGAATGAAATAAAAGAGGCTTTATTAACTGTTCAGATGGCCGGGTTTTCTTTTCACCCTCTTTCAACCGGCAGTTGAATCGATTCATCTGTCCGGGTTTCAATTGGGCACTGAAGACCACCCTCTTTCGGTGATCATTGTGGATATTGCTGCTCTCTTTTTCAACTTGGCAGGGAATCCATTCACCTTCACTATTCTTCAGTTCCGGAATCCAAAATCCATCGGGATTGAAATTGGGCTCGGGAGGTTGAAATTCGAAAACAATCGTTTCGTCTACCGGGAACGGGTGGGGATTATATACGAAGAGGGGAAAATCGCCTTCCTCGGCCTTGGGCTCACCAGAGAGCAGTCTGAAAAAAGCCCGGGTTTTCAGGCGATTCAACAATTCCAAGCCATGGCCCATCTTATTGAGGATGTCATCCTCAACCTCCTGAATCGATGACCCGGGCAAAATATCATGAAATTCACAGAACAGGAGATCCTCCAATGCCGCTGCGAGGGCTTCCCTCGGGTACTCCATCAAGCCTTGCATGGATGCATGCGTCACTATTTTTTCAGTAAAATAATAGGTGTTTTCCAGTCGGCGGTGGGTCTGTTTGACACTGATCATCGATGTATAACATCCCACGGCCCAGGGATTAAGATCTCCTTTATGCAGAGGTATGTCGGTATTTTTATGACTAACCGATTCAAAGTATGCTTCGGGTGTTGAATGTTGAATTGTCCAATCATCTTCTTCGTTTATACTGTCTCTGAGGCGTTCCAGATCTATTTGAGAAGGGCCGCCGCCGTGATTTCCAATGCCCCACAGGAGAAGGCCATGGTTGCGGTCCTGATTATTTTCAATCCACATTTCGACCTTCTCACTTGCCTTTCCCTTTTCCGAGTTGTAATGGGTTCCGGCACGATGGGCCAATAATTGGGACCCATCATAACCGACCCAGATAAAATCATCGGCCGGGAGGTTCAGCCAGGCCGCATCGGGACGACAGAACAGGTATGAAGTATACCCCGTCTTTTTCAATATCTGAACCAGACCCCGGGTATGGCCGAAAGGATCGAAATTAATGGCCGTCCCGGGCTCTACGCCGAATTTTTCCCGGAAGTAGCGTTTGCCTACCATGATCTGCCGGATAAAGGATTCACCACTGGGCATGTTGCAGTCCGGCTGAAGAAACCAGCCGCCCATGATGTGCCACCGTCCTTTTTTGACCAGTTGCTGAATCTTTCGAAAGAGATCCGGTTCGTGGATCTCGATCCATTTGTACAGAATGGCTTCGTTGTGACAGAAGATGAATTCCTTAAAGGCATCACAAAATTGAGCTGCCGTACGAAATGTGGAGAGGGTTTCGGCCAATCCCTCCTCCCATTCCCATAGCCATACCGGATCGAGATGGGCGTTACATACGAGGTGTAAAGTTTTTTTCATTTTTCGCCTTTTTAAAGATAACCACAGATCGTCACGGAATAACACTGAAAAAATAAAACATTCAAACTTGAGACAATATTGCTTCTAATTGAATGTCTTCTTCAGAATAGGGGAAGGTGATTTCATCTCCTTCTGAATCCACCCCCTTCCCATTTAATGTGAAGGCAGGTTGTGATTTTTGGGAATCCACCTTCAGGTCAAGATGAATCCGATTGTTCCTTAACGGGACGCTTCCAACAATATGCTCCAGCCCCGGCAATAATTTGGGTCTGAAGCGAATCCCTTTTTCTTCGGGTTGTATGCCCA
>CAZYTI010000595.1:0-3782 GCA_964650065.1 uncultured bacterium | reverse complement strand
AAGAAGATCCCACATACTGCAAGACATGGTTATGGGGCAACCATCGCATCACTTGTTGGTATCGAATAAACCCGATAAAGATCAAGGATATAGCGATAAAGACCTGAACGATCCGATGGGCCCTCTTTTTCACATAAAGAATCCAGGAGAGAATACAGAGGAGAGCGGAAAAGAAAAAAACAGGTGTGAATTCCACCCTCAAGTACCGTCCCCCCGCAATTCCCACGATTAGAATCAGGACGGTTTTAAGAGCAGGTTGATTTTTCAATTTTGAGTCTTATTCCGTGTTTTGGCTATTTGAGTTTTGCATTTTCTCTATCGTGAAGCCGGAATAACCGTAGATGATGGAGATCAATGGGGTCACAAGATTGAAAAAGGCATAAGGTAAAAAGAGTATCGGGCTCACACCAAGAGTGGCATGCATAAAGGCACCGCAACTGTTCCAGGGGATGAGAGGCGAGGCGAGCGTACCCCCATCCTCGAGACATCTGGAAAGATTTTTCAGATGAAGATTCTGTTTTTCAAAAGCATTTTTAAACATTCGTCCCGGTATGACAATGGACATGTATTGCGTCGGAGCAACAGCATTCATACCGATACAGCTCAATATCGTCGTTGAGATTAAAGCGCCATCCCGTTTTACTTTGATGAGAAGCGAACCCGCCAGTGTCCCTAACATGCCCGTTTTCTCCATGATCCCTCCGAAGGTCAGCGCACAGAAAATGAGGGCAACCGTTTCCATCATGCTCATGAGACCGCCCCTGGACAATAGGTTGTCGACCATGGACACCCCGGTTTGGCATTGATATCCGGAAAATCCCGATTTAATCACATTTTGAAGAGAGGCCGATTGGGCAATCACCGCAAAAATGCCCCCTACCAGAGTACCAATGAATAATGCCGGCAGGGGCGGGATCCGCTTGACCACCATAATGATGACCAAGACAGGCGGGAGTAGGAGTACCGGGTGGATGAAAAAAGTCGATTCCATCGTGGTGAGCATGATATCAATATGCTGTGCATTCATGTCCCCACTGGAAAACTTGAATCCCATAAGGGCATATATGATGATCGATAGGATATAGGCAGGAACCGTGGTATAAACCATGTGGCGGATATGAGAAAACAAATCCGTACCGGCCACAGCAGGTGCAAGGTTCGTGGTGTCGGAGAGGGGAGACATCTTATCTCCAAAATAGGCACCGGAAATGATGGCTCCGGCAACCATGGGAAGTGGGACACCCAAACCACTGCCGACACCGACCAGAGCGACACCGACAGTCCCTGCCGTGGACCAGGACGATCCCGTACCCAGGGCAACAATGGAACAGATGAACAGGGTCGCAACCAAAAATATTCCGGGGGAAAGGATTTTGAGTCCATAATAAATCATGGTCGGTACAATGCCACCCAGGATCCAGATCCCTATCATCATTCCCACAATGAAGAGTATGAGAATAGAATCCATGGCGATGGTGATACCACGAATCATCCCCTCTAGAATTTCCTTCCAAGGATGTTTGAATAAAACGGCAATGGAAGCAGTCACCACTGTCGCTCCAATGAGAGGAATGTGAGGCTGTTGTTTAAAAATCACCAGAACGACGGACAATGAAGCGATTAAAAATATAACAGGAATCAGGCAGACACTTAGAGGAATTTTCTTTTTTTCAACCAATTTGGCCGTCTTCACGCATATCCTTTTCCGGTAGTCGTTCAGAAATATTTTCAATTCATAATTCTTAATTCTTAATTTTTAATTATTCCTTTATCTCTTCTTCAACTTTCTCCATCGTAATCCCCGTATACCCATAAAAGATGGATACCAGAGGATTTAGCAAATTCAGGAAGGCATATGGAAGATATAGGAGGGGATTCACACCCAATGTGGCATGCATGAAGGCCCCACAGGTATTCCAGGGAATCAGGGGGGACGATAATGTCCCTGCATCTTCCAGACAGCGGGAAAGATTTTTCGGATGGAGTTTCCTCCTTTCAAAAGCCTTCTTGTACATTCTTCCGGGGATGACAATGGCCATATATTGATCTGAGGCGATGATATTCATGGCAATACAGCTAAAAATGGTCGTTGTGACCAGGGACCCCGTTCTCTTCACCCGACTGAGGAGAGCTCGTGCAATGGTCTCTAACATACCGGTCTTCTCCATAATACCACCAAACGAAAGTGCACATACGATTAAGGCAACGGTTTCCATCATACTCATGAGCCCCCCCCGGGTCAGTAATTCATCCACCATCTCGACACCGGTTTGGGACACATACCCCGTATGGGCCGCCTGTATCACGTCGGCCAGAGAGTTGGATTGGAAAACAACGGCTAAAATACCACCCAGGGCGGTGCCGCCCAATAAGGCTGGCAAAGGAGGAATTTTCTTAATCACCATGACAATGACAAAACAGGGAGGAAGTAACAGGATGGGATGAATGAAAAAATGCGTCTTCATCGCAGATAACATGGTTTCAATATTCTGGGTATCGAGACTTCCTCCGGTAAATTTCAATCCGAGGAGTCCAAAAATGATCAGTGAGATGACATAACTGGGTCCTGTCGTGTAGATCATGTGCCTGACATGGGAAAAGACATCGGTTCCGGCAACAGCCGGGGCGAGGTTTGTCGTATCCGAAAGCGGAGACATTTTATCTCCGAAATAGGCGCCGGAGATAATGGCACCCGCCACCATGGGAACGGGTATGCCCAATCCCCTCCCCACCCCTATGAGGGCAACGCCAACGGTCCCTGCAGTGGACCAGGACGATCCCGTGCCCAGAGATACAATTGAACAAACCACCAGGGTTGCAATGAGGAATATCCCGGGTGAGAGTATTTTCAATCCATAAAAGATCATGGAAGGAACCACGCCACCCAAAATCCAGGTGCCGATCATGGTGCCAATGACCATGAGGATTAAAATGGCTCCCAAGGCCAATGTAATCCCATGGACTATTCCTTCCTGTATCTCTTTCCAGGGATGTTTCCGTATTGCTGCAATGGCAGCAGCTACAGCCGCAGCACATATCAGTGGTATATGGGGGGTTTGCCCGAACACGATGATCACAAAAGAAAGCGCAATGACCAAAAACAGTATCGGAATCAACGCGATTGCCAACGGCATCTCTACTTTCTTATCGTTCATATTTCATTGTCTCCATGGTTGAATGACGTTCATATCCATCAATATAATGAAAAGTATGGTCGTGCGATAACCTGAAATCCTTTGGGAAGAAAACAGATATTTATTCGTATGCCTAACAATGACTACCTTTTACAAATAGGAATACATTATAAGGAAAAATCTATTAAAAGGGAAGAAGAAAAATAAGTTCTGTGATATTTTTCGGTATGAAAAGGTCCAAGTACGATTTGAAGGCAACGAAGTTTCTTCTTGATTATTTTAAAACAATCATTTATACTAAAGAGAAAACAACTTTGATCAGGGGAGTTCAGAGGGTATGAGGATAAAATGAAAAGAATTCTAATTGTTGATGATGAAAAAGACATATTGGATTTTTTCAAACGCTTCCTGACAAAAATAGGATTAGATCCGGATATCACCGATTCCTGGGAAATGGCCTTGGAAAAATTCCATGCCGAACCGTATGATTTGGTTATCCTCGATGTTCACATGCCGGGGAGAGATGGGTTCCAAATCGCCAAAGAAATGAGAAAGACCAAACCTGAGTAGAAAATCCTGATTGTCACCGGTCTGGGTGCGGGTGATGTGTATAAATACTTTTCTTCTGCAGATACCGATGTCAATGAG
>CAZYTI010000594.1:0-3783 GCA_964650065.1 uncultured bacterium | reverse complement strand
CTCCCCCGGTATTTGAGGATCTGAACTTTTCCGGTAGTCCCAACATATCCACCAACCAGTCCAAAACATGGGTTTCCAGTTCTGTACAGGCTGGACTGGTCGCCCACAGCATCCCCTGGACACCTAATCCCGCCGAGAGCAATTCACCCAGGATGGCGGGTCCCGAAGTGTTGGCTGGGAAGAAAGCGAAGAAGTTGGGCGACTGCCAATGGGTGATCCCCGGGAGGATGAGTCTGTCCACATCCCCGAGAATCGATTCGAATGATTCTCCTCGGCGAGGTGGATCAGAAGGAAGGCCTGAACGTATCTCCCCCGGGCGAACCCGAGACAAGACCGGGAACGACTCGACCCTCTCATAGTAATCGGCGATCCAATCGACCACGGTTCGGCCAACCCTGCGGAATTCTTCCGGAGTCATGTGAAAGCTTTTATTTTCTGGCATAGTGAATCTCACTTTCTTACTCAGACATTGTTAAAGGGCATTTCTTCTCAGGATTCAGGTTAATAGGTTCGAAGTTCAGGGTTCAGAGTTCAGAGTTACTCATTTTACGCTCTTCATACTTCTTGAGATAATTGATGAAACCTCTTATAGCAGCACGGGTTCGTCCCGCCAGATCATAGGTTTCATTGAACTCGTTCGCTGATACGTACTCTTCGTCTAAAGCCACGTAAAGCTCACTCTGTACTTCAGTACAAGACCGCTTAGCATAGCGTAAAAATCGAATAAATTCTGCATTCGACTCTGAATCAAATCCTTCAGCAATATTATGCATAGATGAGCCAGCAGCTGCTCTAATCTGGTTCTTTAGTCCATAATCGTTTGAAAATTTCGGTTTCTTTGTCAATTTGTATACTTTGTTTGTTAATTCGCGTGCAAGCTGCCAAGCTTGAATTTCTTCAAATTTTTCAATCTTCATAACCGCAAACCTTGAACTGGGAACTTTTGAACCTTGAACCTTAAAAGTTACCTCATTTTTCTTTATTCATTTTTCAAAATGATCCGCCTCCCATCCACATCTGCACGATAAAACACGCCGTCCTCATAGACGAGGACTTCCCCTTCCCCACCTCTGCGAAGACCCGTCTCGATGGCAAAGACCCGCCCTTCATAAAGCATCGAGAGTTCCACAACATCGGTATGCCCCACGACCACAACCTGAGCCTCATAAAAATCAAGGATCGACTCGACTTCAACCAAAGTCGCAGTTGGGCCACGCGTCTGGCTATTAAAATACCCTCGATACCATAATGGCCCAATACTTCCAAACAACAACGACAAATTCTCGTCAAACCGGATTGAATAGTCTCTGGCATCCAATCCATCCCGAATGAAATAGTTCACCTGCTGAATCGATAGATTCTTTCTCACCAAGTCCGGAGAGAGTCCGCCATGAACGAACAGGATATCATTGATCTTGATTATCGTATGCTTTGTTCTCAGCCAACGACCCAATTCCGATTCGGGACCGAATAAATCATCCCCACGGATTCTCAACATCTCGGCGGTGTTTTGATACTTCTCATGCACATATCGTAAATCACCCCTGAGCACCATACTTTCATGATTTCCCAAAATGAGATGAATCCAACCTCCGTCATTGCGGGCCTCCCTTTCCAACTGATGAACAAACCACAAGGTCTCAGTGACCCGGTCCCCCCGATCGAAAATATCGCCCACAATCACCAGATGACCTTCACCCCAACTCCAGTGATGTTGAGCATCGATGACGCCATTGCCCTGGAGCAGTTGAATCATCTGATCGAATTCCCCATGGATATCGCTGACGGCAATCACCTTTTTTGCCCCACCATAGATTTCGGGTTGCGGCCAGGCAGGCAAAGTCGAAATTTCCATCGTCTTTACCGTATCCAAACAGGAATATGGTATATGAATTTTCGGACCGGCTTCATAGACTCTGGTAACCACTTCACCCAGGCATACATACTGAACGATGACCCGGTCACCCACATAGAACACATAAGGCCCATCCTGCGCATTGGCCGAATCCTGCTCGGCAATCGCTCCGGATTGAACAATCCTATTCGCTGCACTATTTACCATCGAATTATGGAAAGTCAGTCCGATGAATACGACAAAATAGATGGCAATGAATATTTTTCTTTTTCTCATACCACATCCTTTCATTGACTTAACAACTGTTGGAAAATTCAATCATCAAAGATATGATGATCCAATTTGAATGCTGCAGGGTACCTAAAAAGAAAAATTAAGGGGTATAATCCACATAATCAAGTGAAATTTTATTTATGAAGTCCTTAAACTCGGAATCACAATGGAGGGAAAATATTTTATACGATCTACCCCGTATCTCAAAGCTTCAACCAATCACAGGCGGATTTTCTTGTTACTCATGCTTCAAGACACACCTCGTTCCCACGTTCCACGTGGGAATACAGCAGGGACGCTCTGCGTCCATTACTACTATGACACGAGATTCGGAAAGCGTCTAAAAATTGTAGAAAGGACTACTCATACTTTAAGGCCTCAGCCGGATTGGTACGTGCCGCCTTAATGGATTGAAAACTGACCGTGATCCAGGCGATGATCATCGCCGCAATGCCCGAAATGATAAACAGTTCAAATCCAATGGTTGTTCGATAGGCAAAATTTTGAAGCCACCTGTGTGCAACCCAATAGGCGATGGGCCATGCGAAGATATTGGCAAACAGGATCCACAGACTGAACTCTTTCAGCAGGAGGAACAGGATGGAAGGAACCGATGATCCGAACACTTTTCGAATCCCGATTTCCTTGGTCCGTAATTCTGCGGTATAAGAAGCCAATCCCAAAAGGCCCAGACAGGCGATAAACAGCGCCAGGAAAGACATGACAATTGTGATGGATTCGGTCCTGCTCTCTGCCCGATAGTGCCGCTCGATCCGATCGTCCAGGAATTGATACTCCAATACATATCCCGGGACAACTTGGCGGATCGCATTTTCAATATAGCGAATCGTATTGGGGATATCCACACCTTTGATGCGCATCGCGATATTGTCTATTCCCCATCCGTATAAAATGACCAACGGTTCCAAATCGAAGTGGAGGGATTGGAAATGAAAATCCTTGACCACGCCGATGATAGACAACCGGTTATCTCCATAATATAAGTCCGTCTCCAGTGGATTTTCGATTCCCATGGCCCGGACAGCAGACTCGTTTAGAATAACAGACGCCCTCTCATCGGCCCGATGCTCCTGACTGTAGAACCGACCTTGGGCCATTTCTGTACGGAAGGTCTCTAAGAATGCCTCGTCACTCCCAATGATATGCAGGCGAATATTATCATGCGATTCATTTTTCCCTTCCCATTTAAAATTATCAAGAGTTGTCGAGGATTCTCTCTGATCCAGAGTCGTATTCATGAGGGACATACTCATGATATTGGGATGTTTAAGCAACTCCTGTTTGACTGCATTGTAATTCTGTGAGATCCCTTGGGTGAGGGTCATACATAGGACGTTTTCTGCATCATAACCCAGAGGTTTATTCCGTAGGTATCGAACCTGATTGTAAATCACACCATTTCCGATGAGCAAGAAGATGGAGAGTGTAAATTGGAAGACGACCAGTATACGTCGAAATCGATTTTTGCGGCCTGCAATCACGGCACCCCTCAGAATCCGTGCCGTTTGAAAAGCCGACAGGCCGAAAGCGGGGTAACTGCCGGAAATCAAACCGGTCACCAATGTAATCCCCAGAAGGAGTAGTACATGGGACACGGAATAGGAGATGATCAGGGTTTTACCTGTCAATTGATT
>CAZYTI010000593.1:0-3787 GCA_964650065.1 uncultured bacterium | reverse complement strand
TGCTATTTTTTCTACATCCACAGTCGAAGCGATATTCACACCGCAATGACAGATATATACGCCAATTTTTACCATAATCAGTTAACTTTCAATTCGATTTCAATTCGTTTATTTTTTCCTTGAGTGCAGGGATAACCTTAAACAGGTCACCCACGATGCCGTAATCGGCCTCACCGAAAATAGGGGCATTGCCATCTTTGTTGATGGCCACGATGGTCTCGGCCGCCTTCATGCCTGCAACATGTTGAAACGCTCCGCTGATTCCAACGGCAATATAGAGTTTGGGTTTGACCGTCTTGCCGGAGGAGCCAACCTGTCGATCCTTGGGAAGCCATCCGGCATCTACAACGGGCCTGCTACAGGCCAATACACCTCCCAAACTTTCAGCCAATGCTTCGACAACGGCAAGGTTTTCTTTCTCTTTAATGCCCCTGCCTACGCCAATAACAATGTCTGCCTGTGTAATGTCTATGTCACCCACAGCGGCTTCGACATAATCGACAAACTTTCTGTATGCAATCGTTTCCGTTAATGGACAATCAACATTAATGACTTCAGCATTGAGTCCCATCTCATCGGCTTTATAGGATGAGGAACGAACCGTAATGATATATCCTTCAGCATCTGCGAAACCGATTTTGGCATTCACCTTTCCGCCATGCATTTGACGATATGCACTCAGAGCGCCATCCCTGGCCTCGATCTTATAACAATCGGTTGTGAGAGGATAATCCAGCTCGACAGCAAGACTCGGAGCCAAATCAACGCCGAATCCCGATTGGGGTATCAACGTCAAAAATGGTTTTCGTTCCATGATGAGTGAGACCAAAATCTTTTGATAGGCGTCGGTGTTGAAATTCTCCAGTTTATCATCCTCAACCACAAGAATTCGATGTGCCCACGTTTTCAATCGATCAATATAAGTTTGGACACCCGATCCAAAAAGAACGGCCGTCACTTCTCCATCGATCTGGGAAGCCAATTGTGTGCCACCCGTCAGGAGCTCGAATGAGATGTCTCTCAATTCACCCTGTCTATGTTCAACGAGTACAAATATCTCTTTCATATCAGCCCCCTTTCGTTCAAAATGGTAGAGAGCTTTTCTGCCGCCTCATCCGGAGCACCGGGAATCAACTCGGCCATTTTTTCCTTTACGGGTAAAGACAAGGCCCGGATCGTTGTTTTGGAACCTTTGATTCCCACCTCTTCCTCTTTGAGTTCCAATGCATCCAATCCCTTGAGCGTGATCTCCTTTTTTGATGCCTTGGCAATTCCCATGATTGAGGCGTAGCGGGGTTCATTGATACCCGTCTGAATGGTGAGTACAGCGGGAAGCTGGAGATCCAAAACTTCCAGGAGACCTCCTTCCAACTCCCTTGAGGCTTGAGCTTTCTTTTCTTCAATTTCCACTTTGTTAACCATGGCGGCATGCGGAATGCCCAAAATTTCTGCCAATGCAGGTCCAACAATGGAATAATAATAATCCGAGGACATACATCCGGTAAGAATGACGTCATATTCCAACTTTTTAATGGCTGATGCTAAGATCCGGGCCGTTGCCACTCCGTCGGATTCAGCAAAAGCGGGATCATCCAACCGTACGGCCGAATCGGCTCCTTTGGCTAATCCCATACGAAGCGTATCGTCGTACTCTTTAGCTCCCAATGTCACCAAAGTGATTGTACCCCCCATCTTTTCCTTGATCAAAAGGGCTTCTTCCAGAGCATAATTATCCGCTTCGTTGATATTGAATACCAAACCTTCCTGAATGATGTCCTTGCCCGAAGCATCAATTTTGACTTCAGACTCGGATGTTTCAGGAACACGTTTTACACAAACAATGATATCCATGAATATTGGCTCCTTTCCAATGGATGCTTACTTTTCAATGACTTCAGACACCAGTTCAACAATATCTTTTACTTGAATTTTTTCTTCGTTCCCCGTTGTTTTTACCGCATCCTCCAGGGTGAGGAGACAGAACGGACAGGCCGTTGCAATAATGTCCGCTTCCATTCGCACAGCATCTTTCACCCGAATTTCGGCCAAACGCTCTTCGGTGCTTTCCGACTCCATCCACATTCGCCCCCCGCCTCCTTCACAGCACAGACTGCGTTCCCGCGAGCGATCCATTTCAAGATATGTCACACCGGGAATACTCTGAAGTACTTGACGGGGTTCTTCAAAAATTTTATTTTGTTTTCCCAGGAAACAGGGATCATGGTAAGTGATTTTTTTATCCAATTCACCTTTGAATTGCAACCGACCTTCTTGAATCAGGTTACTGAACAGTTGTGTATAGTGTAACACATCGAACTGAATACCCTGATATTCGTTAAGAAATGCATGGTAACAGTGTGGGGAGGTCGTCACCATTTGCGTAAAGGAAAATTGACTGAATGTTTTTCTATTGTTCTCCTGGGCCATTTCGAAAAGCCCCTTCTCACCCAATTCGTTGATCTCGTTGGCACAGCAACTTTCCTCATTGCCCAGAATGGCAAAATTTATTTTTGATGATTCCAATACTTTTATCATACTTTTTGCCAGCTCCTGAACCCGGGGGTCATATGCTGCAGTACAGCAGGTAAAATAGAGGCAATCCGTTTTTTCACCCGGATTTAAAATTTTGACTTCCAAATCACCCAACCAGTCCGATCGTTTCTCACGAGCGCGTCCCCAGGGATTACCATGCATGAAAGTACTTTCCAGGGCATCCCGAACGGTTGGCCTGACCCGACCGCTTTCTACCACATTGGACCGAAGCGCCAGGATGACCTCATAGGGACGGATCTCTTTCGGACACCGTTCCGCGCAGGTGGCGCAGGTCGTACACTCCCAAATCTCGGTTCTTTCAATGGGATTGAATTTTTCTCCCAGCAGGGCTTCGTATACGAGACGTCTGGGATTCAAAGACGAACGAATCGAAACCGGACATCCTCCGGTACACCTACCGCATTGAATACATTCGTAGAGTTCGAACTCCTTACATAGAACAGATCCTTCCACAGCCATATCATTTCCTCAATTTAGAAACCTTAACCCAACAGACTTCTGGCGATGACGATCTTCTGAATCTCAGAGGTTCCTTCGTAAATTTCCATACACTTGGCATCACGATAGTAACGTTCCACGGGATAATCTTTGGTATATCCATACCCGCCATAGACCTGAATGGCCTCCCGGACACAGTACATAACGGCTTCAGCTGCAGCGTATTTCGCCATGGCCGCTTCCTTCGTATACCGAGGAGCTCCTTCATCCTTGATGCTGGCGGCTCTAAAGACCAACAGTCTGGCTGCATCGATCCGAGTGGCCATCTCTGCCAATTTCGACTGGATCATTTCATACTCGCAAATGGGCTTACCGAAGGTTTTCCGCTCTTTGGAGTATTTTAGCGAAGCATCCAGAGCTGCCTGAGCGATTCCAACAGCCTGTGCGCCAATATCGATACGACTCGTATCGATGGTGTGCAAGGCAATCTTAAATCCCTGTCCTTCTTCACCCAGGAGATTTTCCCTGGGTACCCGGCAGTCATCGAACAGAAGCTCACAATTCGATGTCGCTCTGAGACCCAACAAATCTTCATGTTTCCCAACACCGAAACCAGGGAAATCTTTCTCGATGATAAAGGCACTGATGCCCTTGTGGGCTTTGGATTTATCCGTGCTCGCGAATACAATGTATATCGCGGCTTCTCCACCATTGGTGATAATCCGCTTCGATCCGTTCAGGATATAATGATCCACTTCCAGTTTTGCCGTGGTTTCCATTGCCGCCGGATCTGACC
>CAZYTI010000592.1:0-3788 GCA_964650065.1 uncultured bacterium | reverse complement strand
GAAGAAATTGGATGCTGTACTTTAAAAGAGGAGAACACGTAATGCCATTGTTTGAATATGATTGTAAGCAATGCGGGAATAAGTTGGAGTTCCTCATAAGGAATTCTTCAGATGAACCCGTTTGTGAATGTGGAAGTCATGATTTGAAAAGAGTGATATCGTCATTTGCCGTTACAGAAGGCGCACCTCAAGTTTCAGGAGGGTGCAGTGATGGAACGTGCGGATTGCCGTCATCCCCCTGTGCCTCCGGGATGTGCGGGATGTAATTTTTATCGCTACACGAGTACACATTGATATGAGTCATCAAACTTGCTGATAGGAAGGAGGCAGTCATGAAAAGGTATATTTCTCTGTTGGTCCTCGGGGTATTCATATTATCCAGCTATCAAGTGAATGCCAAAGGCCTGGAATGGCTGACAGATTTTGAAAAGGCAAAACAGTTGGCAGCCGAGAAGAATCTACCGATTTTTGTCGATTTTACCGGATCTGACTGGTGTTCCTGGTGTAAAAAATTGGTCGCAGAAGTCTTTGATAAGAATGACTTTCAGGTTTATGCAAAAGAAAATCTCATTTTATTTTTAGCAGATTTTCCAAGATTTAAGAGCATACCCAAGAAGATGAAACAGCAGAACGAGTCGCTGGCGGTCAAGTACGGAATTAGAGGATTTCCGACCATTCTTCTTCTAGATGCCCAGGGAAAGGTTCTGGGCCAAACAGGGTATCGGCGGGGAGGAGCCGATGCATATATAAAGCATCTTGAGCAACTTCTCGAAAAAGGCCGGAAAGAAAAATCTCAATCAAAATGACAAAGTCATTTTGATGAGTTTGAAAACCAGGAATTCGCAGGGTAGCATCCCCAGTATTTTCCTGGTTTTTTTATGATTAGGATACATTCTTTAAGTTCTTCCTTTGATAGGGGCGCGGACGACTCTAAAGTTAGTGGCACGAGGTTTGCACATTCTTCGTACGGCATCCGATTTCATAATGATGGGCCAGTAAATTTCCTTTTTGGAAATGGGTGGTTCAGTCTGAAATGGTTGGAAAATACGGTTTGAGGAGTAGACGTTGCAATTAAAGATCCTGATTGTAGATGATGACGTGGGTGTCCGAATGATGCTCTCTAAATCACTACAGCGTAATGGATTTGAGACGATTATGGCAGAGGATGGTCTTGCCGGGGTAGAGCTTGCAAAGAAATATCATCCGGACCTGATTATTTTGGATGTTGTCATGCCTCGCCTGGATGGATTCAGGGCGGCGCGACTGATCAAGTTTTACAAACCGTTGGCAAATATTCCAATTATATTTCTTACGGCACGGGATGGAACCAAAGAAATCAAGATGGCGCAGAAGACCCGGGCAGAAGTCTACATTACCAAGCCCTTCAATGTGAACCAGGTTATATTAATTGTGAATGATCTTTTGAACCCTGAACAGGCGGCATAAAGGGATTCTTTAAAAGGCTCCCCACTCCTGTGATCCTGGGATATAATAACTCGGGCAAATATAGCGAAACATTTGAGCTATATTTTGGGCCTTCTTTTTTTTCTCAAGACCCTCCGAATGCATTTTAATCAAGTCATCCCCAAAGACCTCATCCTCGAATTGAAAATCCCTTGCAAAAATGATTCAATTTCCTTATAATTAATCCTGAATTTCAATTAAAATTTAGAAGGATGATTGAATGAACAATGTCTATGATGCGGTCTGCCAGAGAAGAACCATCCGACGCTTTCAAGATAAGTCGATATCGAGAGAGATTCTATTGAAGTTGGTCAATGCGGCACGGCTTGCACCTTCGGGTGCAAACATTCAACCCTGTGAATATATTATTGTGGATGACCCACAGCTGGTCGATGCCCTTTTCCGGAATTTAAAATGGGCCGGATACATCGCACCTCAGGGTGATCCTCCCGAAGGAGAAAGACCGGTCGCTTATATCGTGGTTTTGATCAATCTTCATCGGAAGAAAAAGAAGGGTGAAGTGGATGCTGCAGCAGGTATTGAGAATATTCTGATTACTGCATGGGAGGAAGGAGTCGGAAGCTGCTGGTTAGGATCTATTCATCGGAAACAAATTAAAACACTCCTGAGAATTCCTCATCACTTGAAAGTCGATTCGGTTGTTGCTTTGGGTTACATGAATGAAAAACCTGTTCTGGAAGATACCGAAGATTCCATTAAGTATTGGAAAGATGAACATAATGTCCTCCATGTTCCCAAAAGAAGAATGGACGACATCGTACATGAAAACGGGTATGGAGAAAATGGTCAGATGAGAGGAGCCGAAAGTGGTAAAAGAGAGTACAAAAGAGGATAGAAAACCGGGTGGTTGGTTGAGAAGAAAACCAAAGATTGATGAAAAAGTACGAGAAGCAATTGACACTTTAGAAGCATCTTTGAAAGACTCGATGGAACCTTCGGTTATTCGAGGATTTAACAATTTACAAAGAAAACAACTCATCTTACATTTTGAAAAAAGTCAAGAGTATAAACTCAAGACATACAGAGAACAGGATGATGTGATAATCAAAATATTTCCTGTGGGGGTCATTAAGCGTCTCACCGAGCAGAAAACTCAGGAAGTCCTCATGAAAGGTGTCCCGGAAGTGTTGTCACCCATGGGATCATTCGAAAGATTCATTGTTCATGATTATTTAAAGGATCGAGAGGGGATTAAAACAGAGAGTTACGGAGAAGGGAAGGATCGATATGTTGGAATTCAGCCACTCTTTGGGAGGAGTCCCAAAAAAGCAAAGCGCAGGCTGACACGTTAATTTTTTTGCATCAACCATTCAATAAATGTAAGGTTGATGTGAAAAAAGGTGGAGGCATGATGGAATACGGTGTTTTGGTCGTTGACGATGAGGCATCGGTTTTAAATACGGTCAAGAAAATTTTAAAAAGTGCCGATATCAAGGTTAAAACCGCATGTGGTGGAAAAGAGTGTCTTGTCGAACTTCATCATGGTTTTAGAGGATTGATACTCATGGATATTGTCATGCCCGGGATGGATGGTTGGGAGACGATTCATGAGATTGTAGATGGAGGATTTGCTGATCGGGTGATTATTTGCATGCTGACTGGTGAAAATGAACCCGATCATAAGATGGATCCACTCAAAGAATATGTCGTGGATTATATAACAAAACCATTTAATATCCACCAATTGGTGTCACTGGTTAGGGAATATCTCTCGTATTTGGGATAGGCAAATAAGACATCAGAATGAATCCCACCAAAATTATCATTATTGGATCTTCGGCCGGAGGCCTGCGAATCCTGAAAACGTTGTTTACTGATTTGCCAAGGTTGAATGCAAGTATTGTACTGGTCCAGCATATGCCCAAATTTATCAATGCCGCAATCTGCAAGACATTGGATCAGTGTACCCGGATGACCGTGAAGATTGCTCAAAATGGAGATCAACTGGAACAAGGAAATGTATATATTGCTCCCAGCGAGGTCCATCTCGCGTTGAAAGACAATCAAACAATAAAGCTTTTCACAGGAGAAAAAGTGAATTTTGTGTGCCCATCGGTGGATGTCACAATGAAATCATTGAAGGAGGAAGTTGGCGTTTCTTTTATCGGGATTATTCTAACCGGCATGGGCAAAGACGGTGCAGAAGGTATTCGGTACATGAAAAATATCGGTGGAATTACCATCGCCCAAGACAAAGAGTCCAGTATTGTTTACGGCATGCCCAGGGAGGCATTGGCAACGGGAGCCGTGGATAAAGTTCTGAAAACCGATGAAATCAGGGACACGCTCATCGAATTATTGGG
>CAZYTI010000591.1:0-3789 GCA_964650065.1 uncultured bacterium | reverse complement strand
GATTTCTCCGGATTGTGTCAGAAGGACGATCTCGTTCCATCGACGTTCCAAAATATTCATTCTGACATGGGGGTATTTCTTAGCGAAACTCTTAATTATATGGGGTAGATGATTCATGATGCTGAAGGTGGTTGCTGCAATGTTCAGCACGCCTTTTTCATTTCCCTTGAGATCCTCAAAGGTAATTTTGAGGGATTCGATTTCCTGAATCAGGGGAGTAACGAGTTTAAAAAAGAGCTTACCATCTGGGGTCAGATCCTTATGTGGACCGAAGCGATTAAAAAGCTTGACGCTGAGTTCTTCTTCTAAAGATTTGATTTGTTGGCTCACCGCCGATTGTGTAATGGCCATCTTTTCTGCCGCTTTTGTCAGGCTCCCCAACTTTGCACTGTAATAAAAGCCCTTCAATTGTTGTATTTCCATTGAGACCCCGTGAGTATTATGGTCGACTTACTCCTTAATATTTCACTACTTGGTTATTAATTTATGTAATAAACGGTATGTTGTCAAGGGAAATTGTAATTTTTACTTATTATTAGAACTATTAATGATAGACATAAAGTTTTTTTTCTTGACTTATAATGTTAAAATGAGTATGTTTTATTTGAAAAATTGAAAAAAGTCTAATAATTATGGGCGTTTTGGTTAAGTCGGGAGTCTATGCGTAATGAGGATTTTATTTCCTCAACGTTTGACTGTAAAGAGAAGATACTGGTTTAATAAGCCATCTTTTATCGATTACTATATGCCTTTAAAGACGTCCATGTAAGTTCCGAGCCTGATTTGAGTCTTATCTTGAATTGGGCTTTTCATTTTTAAAATAAAATATGTGTCATATTGGTTATCAGTAAAGGAGAAGAATCCATGTCCAAACCGAAATTTGCAATCTACTGGGCTGGCAGTTGTGGCGGATGTGAGATTGCCTTTTTAGATATCCGGGAAAAAATCTTGGATGTTGATGAAGCTGTCGATCTGGTGTTTTGCCCCTGTCTAATGGACACCAAGTACTCAGATATTGAGGCGATGAAAGATGGAGAGATCGATGTCTGTCTTTTCAACGGCTGTATACGGAATGAGGAGAATCTTCACATTGCCGAACTACTCAGGAAGAAGTCAAAAGTATTGGTCGCTTATGGCTCCTGTGCTTCAGAAGGTTGTATTCCGGGATTGGGGAATTTAACGGACAGTGAGGCGATAAAGAAGTATGCCTATGAAGAATCTCCATCGACAGGCAATCCCAAGAAGGTTCATCCTCGGGCCAAGACGAAAGTGAAAGCCGGGGAGTTGACGATACCGGAGATGTTCAAATATGTACGTACATTAGGTCAGGTGGTGGATGTGGATTATTTCATGCCGGGTTGTCCGCCTGTGGCGGAGCAGATATGGGCGGTGATCGGTGTTATCCTTTCGGGAGAGCTTCCACCCAAGGGTTCAGTCATTGGCGTGAATCCCAAGACGGTGTGTGATGAATGTGAGAAGACCAAGGATGAGAAGCGAGTGAAGCAGTTTTTCCGTCCGCATATGTTGAAGGATATAGATCCGGAGAAATGTTTATTGGAGCAGGGTCTGATCTGCAATGGTCCTGCGACGCGAGCAGGTTGCGGCGCCCTCTGTCCGGATGTGAATTTGGGCTGTCGTGGATGTTACGGGCCTGCAGAGGGGATACAGGATATGGGCGGTAAGCTAGCCGGTGCCATTGCCTCGATCATCGACACTGATGATCCTGAAGAGATCGAGAAGGTAGTGGATCAGATTGTCGATCCTGTAGGCACGTTTTATCGATTTAATTTACCAAGTTCACTTTTAGGGAGAAGAATCTGATGAAGAAAGTTACAATAGATCCGATCACCCGTCTTGAAGGTCATGGGAAGATCGAAATATTTTTAGATGATGCGGGCAATGTAGCCGATGCGTATCTTCAGATTCCGGAGCTTCGGGGTTTTGAGAAGTTCTGTCAGGGCCGGCCGGTGGAGGAGATGCCCCGCATCACACCGAGAATCTGTGGTGTATGTCCCGAGGCGCATCTGATGGCCTCGGCGAAGGCATGTGATGCGGTGTATCATATGGCGATTCCGCGGACAGCGAGCATGCTTCGTGAGCTTTTGTACAGCATATTCTATGTAACGGATCATACCACGCATTTTTATGCGCTTGCCGGACCCGATTTTGTCGTAGGTCCGGATGCACCCAAAGCCCAGAGGAACATTTTGGGAATTATTCACAAGGTGGGCGTTGAGATCGGCGGCAAGGTTGTGGGGTTGAGGGGCATGTGTCATGAGCTGATCAAGCAGATAGGTGGCAAGTCGGTTCATCCCATAGGCGCGATACCCGGTGGTATGAGTAAAGGGATGACCAAGGAGGAGCAGACGGATATCATCGAGAAAGGGAAGCAGGCCATCGAGTTTGCGCAATTCACCATTCAGCTTTTCAATGATATTGTGTTGAAGAACAAGGCGTATGTGGATTTGATTCTCAGCGATACCTTCACACATCAGACCTACAACATGGGGCTGGTGGATGAGAACAACCAATCCAATTTTTACGATGGTGACATCCGTGTGACCGGTCCTGACGGTAAGGAATTTGCGAAGTTTAAGGCAGCCGATTACCTGGATCATATAGAGGAGCATGTGGAGCCCTGGTCCTACCTGAAGTTTCCGTTTCTCAAGAAGGTAGGATGGAAAGGATTCGTGGATGGAGCCAAGAGCGGAGTTTACAAAGCCACGCCTCTTTCCCGCTGCAATGTGTCGGACGGCATGGCGACGCCGCTGGCCAATGAGGAACACGATCGTATGTACAAGACATTGGGTGGCAAACCGGTGCATCAGACCCTGGCGACCCACTGGGCGAGGATCATCGAGCTGCTCTATTCTGCAGAGCGGTGGGTGGAGCTGGCCAGTGATCCCGAGATTACTGGGCCGGATTTTCGGATGGTACCGACAGAGACACCGGATGAAGGCGTGGGTGTTGTAGAAGCGCCCCGGGGAACCCTCTATCATCATTACAAGACCGATGAGAACGGTATCATCAAAGAGGCCAACCTGATCGTGGGGACGACCCACAACAACGCGCCCATCAACATGTCGGTCAAGAAGGCGGCCCAGGGTCTGATTAAGGGCGGCAAGGTCAATGATGGACTTCTCAACATGGTAGAGATGGCGTTTCGTGCTTACGATCCCTGTTTTGGCTGTGCGACCCATACCCTTCCCGGCCAGATGCCCCTGATCGTGCGAATTCATGATGCCCGGCACAACCTGATAGAAGAACTGAGGAGAGATTAAAAATCTCTTATGAAGATACTCGTAATAAATTGTGGAAGTTCTTCAGTCAAGTTTCAATTGATCGATATGGTCAACGAGGAACCGATGGGAAAGGGTGTTGTGGAAAAAATTGGATCCAGCGACGCCATCAGCACCTATCAGCCAAAAGGTCGGAATAAAATCCGTGAGATCCGTGAGATACTCAACCATGAAACGGCGATTGAGCTGGTGCTGTCCCTCCTTCTCCATCCTCAACATGGTGTCATCAAGGAGAAGGGCGAGATTGACGGCATTGGTCACCGGGTTGTGCATGGTGGTGAAGAATTCTCGGGTTCGGTTCTGATCACGGAAAAAGTCAAAACCGCTGTAAAAAAGTATATCCAGTTTGCCCCGCTCCATAATCCTCATAATTTGAAAGGCATTGAGGCATGTGAGGCGTTGCTCCCTGGAATTCCACAGGTGGGTGTATTTGATACGGCTTTTCATCAGACCATCCCACCCAAGGCCTACCTTTACGGTCTCCCCTATG
>CAZYTI010000590.1:0-3791 GCA_964650065.1 uncultured bacterium | reverse complement strand
ATAAAGAAATGGAAAAGCGAACATGGCACGAATTCTCGTTATAGAAGATGATGTTGCAGTAAGGACGGTGATCCGAAAGATGCTTGTAAAGAACGGGCATGAGGTGATAGAGGCACCCGATGGCGAGGTAGGAATAAAACTTTTTTGGGAAAGTCCGGCCGATCTGATCATCACCGACATCCTCATGCCTGAGAAGGAAGGTATTGTAACGATAATGGAACTGCGTCGTGACTTCCCGGATGTAAATATCCTTGCGATTTCCGGGGGAGGCGTGATAACATCGAGTGATTATTTAGCCTTGGCTAAAAAGATTGGCGCCACGCATACATTATCAAAACCATTTAAAAGCAAGAAATTGATTGGAGTCGTGGAGGAGCTTTTGCCGGCATAGTAGATTCAGATTGTGATAAGGGTACAATCTACTATTCACACCCCAACGAGTTTATCCTCCAAAGGCGGATCTACACGCTAAAATACTATTCGTATTTTAGCGCTTCGGCAGGATTCGCTAACGCTGCCTTGAGGGAGCCGTAACTTACGGTCAACAAAGCAATGGTAAATACAATACCGGTGGAGAAGCATAGCACCCCGATGCCGGGATTGATTTTATACGCATAACTCTGAAGCCAGCGAGTTGAGACAAAATAAGCGATGGGAAGGGCGATGACGGTTGAGATGACCATTATTGAAAAATATTCTTTTACGATGAGCAGAATGATGTTTGGTACCGAGGCGCCCAATGTTTTACGAACACCGATCTCCTTAGTGCGTTTTTCGACGGAGAAAAAGACCAAACCAAACAGCCCCAATGAGGCAATAAGGATCGCGAGCATGGAAGCATAACTAAAAATAGTCCCGATATGGTCATCATCCTGATAGGCATCCCCAATTTTTTTATCCGCAAATTCGTAAGTGAATATTTTCCCAGGCAGAAATTGAAGCCATTTCTGCTGAATGAAGTCGATGGTTTCCGAAACATTATGAGGATCTATTTTCACCATCATCTCATAACACGCCCCTGGATGGTAGTAAAAGACATAAGGTTGGATTTTCTTGCGGAGCGACTCGACATGAAAATCGGGAACGACACCAATAATTGTCAAATTCTGTTCAAACATATTGTGAACGATCTGCTTTCCAATGGGATCATCCCACCCAAACATGTTTGCCGCACTCTCATTGATCACTACTGTATTCTCAATATCTGCCTTTCGAGTTGATGAAAACTCCCGGCCGCGGAGTATTGGGACATTAAGTGTTCTAAAAAAGTCTGGGCCGGCATTGAGTATATTGATATCCAAATCCATACTCTGATCGTTCCTCACTGCGGTGAAGGTAAATGGCATCTCTAAAGATCTTCCTAAACTAAATTCAGTGGTTGTCACATTCATAATGTTTGGATTATTCAGTAATTCCTGTTTGAGGGCGGCTGCATTTCCTTTTAAATCATCCAGGGGGAAATATATAAGATCATTAGGTTTGAAATATAGATCCTTATTTTTGATAAAGCGCATCTGGTTTGAAACAACAATTGTATAGACAATAAATATCAGAGAAACGGTAAATTGAATGACGACGAATACTTTTTTTAATAGATGATTCCCGGTCAGAGGGTTCCCTGAATCCTTCATCGCTTTCATAGGTTTATGGGCGGAAATGACAAACGCGGGGTAGCTGCTGGCCAGAATGCCGACAAAAATTGTGAGCGCTAGTAGGTAAAAAGTTACCGATGGATTCTGGAAAAAATCCAATCGTAAGTTCAATTGGAACAAATCATTGATAAACGGGATTGAAATCGATACAACCATGATTGCCAGAAGCACGGAAATGGAGACCATCAACATCGATTCCATCATGAACTGACGCACGAGAGACATCCTCCCAGCTCCTGCGGTTTTGCGAATACCGACTTCCTTTGAGCGATTGATGGAGTCGGCTAGCATAAAATTGATGAAATTCACACAGGCGATAATGAGCATAAAACAGGCGATGATTGAGAAATAGTAGATATATTTTTTGTCACTGGTTTTCGATATTTCCAATAAGTATCCTGGTTTGAGATGGATAGATTTTAAGTCTTGTAAATAAAAATCGTGTGCTCCAGCATATCTCTCGGAAAAATTAGCATTCACGAAATTCGGAAGTTTAGCTTGGAGTGGACCGGGTTGGATATTTTCTTTAAAGAGGAGATAAAGGGAGGCTAAATAACTTCCTTCGTTGTATTGTTCCTCACCATAGATATGTTTAAGAAAACTGAGAGGAGCAACCATGTCGAACTGGAGATGAGAGTTTTCAGGAATATCCTCCATCACTCCTGTTATTTTCAAATGTTGTTCACCATCGACAAGAACTGTTTTTCCAAAGGGATCGGTTTCACCAAAGAGTTCATTGGCCAATCTAAGGGAAATGACGAGAGATGAGGGATTGACAAGCGCTGTGTGAGGATCGCCCTTCATCAAAGGGAATGTAAAAATTTCAAAAAACTGAGGATCCGCAACGTACAGTTCTTTAGAAAATTTCTTTTCGTCATGATCGATAACTTTCTTTCCCACAGGGGTGAATCGGGTAAAGTCTTCGATTTCCGGAAAATCACTCTTTAATAGAGGCCCGATTCGTGAGCTGGTTTTTGCATATTCTTTATCACCAATGGAAAGTTTAAGTGTATTTAACAGCCGATAAATACGATTGCCGTTTTCATGAAAGCCGTCATAAGATAACTCCTGCTGCACGAACAGAAAGATTGCAATGCAACAGGCCATACCCATAGCCAGGCCGAAGATGTTTATCGTTGAGAGAACCTTCTTTTTACGAATGTTTCGAAATGTCAACTTGAAATAGGTGATAAGTAAAGCCATGCGCCCTCCCGTAGCATATTGGATGTATTGGGGTGCTAATTGGAGAATCTGCAACCAAACCCACATCCAGGCGATGAAGTGTCCCTTGTTTTCACAAATCCAGACATAGTGTTCGTTGAAATCGCCCACAACGCCATCGCGGATTGACTCAATGACTATTTTTTCTAAAATACGGGATGCTAACCACGGATATGTGGGTGTTCGTTTCTTGATCATCGTTAACCCAGTTTAAGCGACGGCATATCCTGCCAGATGGCAGAATGGACTCTCTGGACATCGATGAGGGCCTTCTTACCCTCATTCGTTAATTTAAAATACATCTTTCGGCGGCCGCCCCGTTCGGGTGTGGGGTCCCCCACAATCGTGCTTAACATCCCTTTCTCCACCAGTCTGCCCAGGGGCGTATAAATCGAGCCAAATTTCCAGTTTAAGCCCGCCTTGCTGTTAATGTACTGATTGATTGCCACTCCATAGGCTTCATCCTGAAGCTTCCAAACCGTGGCCAGTATGATCTCTTCGGACCGGGATAAAATTCTCATACGCTCCTCTTAAATAGCTACCTCTTATTTGTCTACGGGTTTTGAATAAATGAGTTTCAATGTTTTTTCAAAAAGTGTAGGGATATACATCAGACTGAGATGTCAATAAGATGAATAACACTTTATTGGTGTTTGTGTCATCATAGCATGAGGAAGAAAGCATAATGGATAGAGTTTATCCTTCCCATGAGGTCCCGAGACATTCCATGACGATGTGGGATTGTTGGAATTTGGGAATGTTAAAAGGAAAAATCGGAAGGTGAATGAATTAGTGATTATTTAAGTTGAAAGTATAAGTCGTTTCTCTAGATTTCAAAATATTCTGCTAATTTATGAAAAGCCTCTCTGTGTTTGTGAGAATTCATTTTTCTCAGATTCAATAGTTTCCATTTAACAG
>CAZYTI010000589.1:0-3794 GCA_964650065.1 uncultured bacterium | reverse complement strand
ATAGAGAAATAAGGCCTCGTAATTTAAATAATATTAATAATTTCTCTGTGTGCTCCCTGCCTGCCATGCCCGAGGCAGGCGGGCGGCGGGCAGGTGTGGTTAATTTTTGAAATTAGGGTCAATCTAAACAGGATTCTATCATGAAATCAATGAAACATGTGTTGATTTTCTTCACATTAGAATGCCTTACTGTTACTTGTTGTCAACACGAGATGAAAACCGATTTTAAAACTTTCAAGGCGACCTATAGAAATCAGACATTCACCATTGTTTCGGCATTTTTAAATATGAGGGCATATGCAGAAAAAGCAATAACAACACCCGATAAAATCAACCGGTTCTACAATGACCTCATATTTCAACCCATATACGGTGGATTTGTTGCAGGAGGAGAATATGCCGAATTAATGAATACATTGAAACAACCGATCAGCAATACGAGTGCACTCCTGGAAGAAATCGCCTTGTTGGAAAATGCTGACATCAGTCAATTTGTATTCAATCAAACGAAGACGGTTTCAGATTCTCTATCCGGCCCCAATACAAACTTCATATTACTCGCCATGAATCCGGATGCCAAAGACATGTTCAATCAATACGGTTTAGGATTCTTTTATACAGGAATTACGGCTGTCACCACCGGAGCGGGCAATATTATCATATCCATCGATCCCCGAGAAGCGAATTGGCGTCATATGCTCAAATATGTCATTGCCCACGAATATCATCACAGTGTGTGGACATCGAGGAATTTTACAAGATTCGATTTCAGTCTCCTCGAATATCTCATTTTTGAAGGGAGAGCAGACTATTTCGCCAGCAAAATATTTCCAGATGTAAAAGTGCCCTGGACTCAGAATTTAACACCGGAAAAAGAGAAAGAAGTCTGGAACATCATAAAGGACAAACTGAAGTCTAGAGATGAAGATTTGAACACCAAAATTATGGTCGGTGATGAGAAAATACCCTTTGGAAGTGGATATTCAATAGGGTATAATATTGTAACCAACTATATGGAGAATTATCCGGATTGTAGGATTTTGGAATTAACAGATCGCACTCACCAGGAGATTCTAATAAATAGTAAATATATGAGTTACATAGATCGTATTGAATAGTGTAAAACTTCTGTAAAAAACACCTCCCCGGAAGCTCGTAGCTTCCGGGGAGGTGAATATATACGGATCCTGTTCCTCATTCTGAAAGGTATGCAACGCTCATCGCCCCTATACCCGCATGTACCCCGATGACAGGAGCGATATCCACGGTTAAACGGGCCTTTTATCCCAGAAGGTTCTCGACCTGACGTTGAAGATTACCCGCCTCCTGGTCGGTGTGCGCATGTCCGATGGCAAACATGCGGACCGAATTTGTCCTGTGTATCTGACCGATCATCTTTAATATCTTTTTCAGACATCCCCTTTCGCTGAAGGCTTTATCGTGAAACGATTGGAGGGAGTGGCCCCACGCACGCATCACCGTGAGAATCGTACCCTCAACTTGATGGCTTCGCTCAGGCCAGGGACGAATTGCACGAAAATGATGCCCGAATTGCCTCAGGATCCCATGATGGCGGCCTCGGCCATTCCTTGTAGAAGATAAAGAAGAGGTGATATTAAAGATAAAATAATATACACTGAAATTCTCCTATCAATTAAATTCATTTGAAAAACTTTACTTTTCATGTTAAAATTGTTATAATAACTCTATACAACCGTGATCACATGTGTATAAATCAAATTTTCATGTGAAACGAACAATTTTATTGGGGGTAAATCATGAATTTAATTTCACCATACGTTCAGAATGAAGCCAAAATTAGGAAAAATAACATGAAGGTGACTCCATAATGTCGCGTCCCCTTTGGTTTGTTCGTTTCATTGAGAAAACGTTTCCCTTTCGCTTCCTGGCAGCGAAATTGACCAAGGTTCCACTTTTAGGACAAATAATTCACCATCTTTTTTTCGCCGGTGACCGCATTTTCTATCTGCCCAGGGACCGGGTCGTTCACATGAATACACCTATTGCCCTGCCCCAAGAGCATATGGTGCCTTCCCGGATGCTTCATCGCTTCATCCGGGAGGCCCGCTATCACTGGATCATGAATGTCTGCATCTGCCGGAATGCTTCTGTATGCAAGTCGTATCCCATCGATCTGGGATGTCTGTTTTTAGGCGAGGCTGTACTGAACATTCATCCCAAATTGGGCCGACTGGTGACAAAAGAGGAAGCAATGGATCATGTGCATAAGTGCCGGGAAGCGGGTCTGGTTCATTTGATCGGACGCAATAAATTGGATTCATTCTGGCTGGGGATAGGACCCGGGCACAAACTCCTCACCATTTGTCATTGCTGTCCGTGCTGCTGCCTATGGAAGATGCTCCCTCAGCTCGATGGCTCCATCGGCAGAAAAGTGACAAAGCTGCCCGGTGTCGAAGTTCGGGTGAGTCAGCGTTGTACCGGTTGTGGCCTGTGCACCAATGATGTCTGTTTCGTCAATGCCATTCATCTAAACGGAACACGCGCGTTCATTAACGAAGCATGTCGCGGTTGCGGACGGTGTGTCGAAAAATGTCCGGAGAATGCCATCGAACTCATCATGGATGACTTCGATATCATCGACAAAACCGTCGATCAGATTAGTAACTTGGTCGATGTCAAATAATGCAAAATGAAATTAGATCATTTGAATTGACAAAAACGGATAAGATCCAGGGGCATCTACCTTCTCAAACATCCTGACAGGAGAACCATGCACCACGACAGAGATATTTCAAAGAACATTCAGCGAAAGATCAAAGGATCAAAAAAGGAAGTGACGATCCTTTTTACCGATATCGAATCTTCGGGTAAATACTGGGATTCCAGAGGGGATATAAAGGGCCGCCTCCTCATCGATTACCACAATAGACTGATCTTCCCGATTATTAAAAAATTCCATGGGAAGATTGTAAAAACTATTGGTGATGCCATCATGGCCTCATTTAAAGGTCCTGCCAATGCGGTTAAAGCCGCCATCGCCGTCCAGCAGCTGCTGCAAAGAGAACGAAAAAAGAACAAACATTTCCCCAAAGTCCGTATTGGGATTCATACCGGACGTGCTCTTGTTGAAAAGGAAGATGTTTTTGGCGACATGGTGAATATAGCATCCCGAATCGAAAACCGCGCCAAGGGGAATGAAATACTCCTATCCTCACGTACAGCCAGAAAAACGCCACAAAAGAAATTATGCCTTGAAAAAAAAGAACAATTCAGGCCCAAGGGGAAAAAAAATAAGATCACTTTATATAGATGCAACTGGCGTAAAGCACCCGATTTGATTGATAAGATCAATTTGGATACGCTCCTGACCCTTCATCCATTACAAAAATGGGAGATCCTCGGTGCCACGCTCGCCAGTATAACGATGTTTATCTTCTTATATCTCAAATATGTTCGCTACTTATTTTCCGATTCTGAAACCCTGGCTCTCCTGGCGCTCAATCCGAAATACTTGATTACACAATATCCTCTCATTGCCCTCTTCGTACTGCTACTTCTCTCTCTCATCACATTTTTAATACTGAAAATGAAGCGCATTCCCCTGGTCAATTTTAAATTGATAAACGGCGGCTTGGGCTTCAGCATTGTATTCTTCCTCTTCTATGTGACGACCACCATCTTCTCAATAGATATCGGATTAAAATCGGATGTCACCCTATTCCGCTCTACCCATCTATTTGTTGAGATTGTAGATCACAACGCTCCGATACACAGTGCGCCGACGAAAAGATCAACGGTGCTGAGGACCGTAC
>CAZYTI010000588.1:0-3798 GCA_964650065.1 uncultured bacterium | reverse complement strand
TTTCTTTGACCAGATGACCTTTTGCTGGACCACCGATGGCTGGATTACAAGACATCTGGGCAATGGTCGAAATGTTCATCGTGATCAGAAGCGTCCTGCCACCCATTCGTGCTGCAGCCAGGGCGGCCTCACATCCTGCATGCCCTCCACCGACCACGATGACATCATATATATTATCGCTTTTCATTATCCTCGAGACAGGTTAGCTTACGCCAAACATTTTTTCAATAGGGCCGACTGTTCGCCTGGATCTATTTTAATAATGTTCCACGTGGAACATTATTTCCCTATGCAAAAATCCGAAAAGATGTGTTCCAGTATATCGGCCGAAGTCGTCGTCTGACCCGTAATTTCCCCCAGGGCCTCCATGGATTCCCGGAGGTCCACTGCGATGAACTCCTGAGATGCTCCGTCCTTCAGGGATGCTTCGGCTTGCTCCAGTCCCCGTATCGCCCTGCTGAGACTGTCCCGATGTCTGGTGCGCGTAAGCACCACCTCTCCAACATGGGGAATTCCTTTCGACAGTACGGTTTTTTCCAAGACTTGAATGAGTTCTCGAAAACCGTTATGTTTCAAGGCCGACAGCTTTACCAACAACGTTTCGGGCAGCCATGTTTTCAGTTTCTCAACATCCAGTCTAATCGTTAAATCAATCTTGTTCACTGCTGCGATGATTTTCTTATGGGTCCCTTTAACTATATGGATGAGAGTCTTATCTTCCTCAGTCAATAGCTCGCTGCCATCGAATACAATTAAAATCAAGTCTGCTTTTTCCAGAGCTTCCATCGCCTTCCGAACACCGACTTTCTCTACGGGGTCCTGTGATTCTCGAATCCCGGCCGTATCGGTTATCACAAAAAGAAGGCCTTCTATATCTAAAATGTCTTCCACTGTATCCCTGGTGGTTCCTGGCACCTCTGTTACGATGGCCCGCTCCCTCTCCACGAGACTGTTTAAAATACTGGACTTTCCAACGTTCGGCCTCCCAATGATGACCATGCGAATGCCTTCCCGACAAACCCTGCCCCTATTATAGCTCGCCAAGATCGATCTCATCTCATCCCTCAGAGATCCCATCGTCTTCACCAACTTCTCCCGGGACAAAAACTCCAAATCTTCTTCTGAAAAATCCAATTCGATTTCCAACAATGAACACGTGTCGATGAGGTCGGAACGCATCTTTCCCAACCGCTCCGACAGCCGACCTTCCAGTTGATATGTGGCCACTTTTCGAGAGGCTTCTGTTCTGGCTTGTATTAAGTCGGCAACGGCCTCTGCCTGGCATAGATCCATCTTTCCGTTGAGGAATGCCCTTAATGTAAACTCCCCTGGATCAGCGGGACGTGCACCCTCCCTTATATAAAGGTCTACAATCCGCTGGCTCACAAACACCCCACCATGACAACTGACTTCGACCAGATTCTCTCCAGTATAAGAGCGAGGATTTGGAAAGAGGGTAAGTACAACTTCATCAACGGGCTCATCTCGGTCAAAAACCCAGCCGTGATACGCCTTCTGCCTCTCGAAGTCTCGAACGTTCTTGTCACTTCGAAATACTTTCTGAGAGATCGGAACGGCTTCGGCCCCGCTGACCCGAATGACCGCAATGCCACCTTCACCGGGTGGTGTAGAGATGGCTACAATGGTATCTTTCTGTCCCATAAAACGTCATTCCATCAAAAGAAGAACCCCACCTTTCCAATTTTCAAGACGGGGTCCATATCTGCATTATGTTTTGGGAATCTTATGTCGCCATGATCGACAATTATTTTTGCCTCTTAATAATAATCTCCTGGGCAATGGTCAGGAGATTGAACATGAGATAATAGAGATTGAGCGCTGCCGAGAAGCCGTAAAACATGAACGTGAACATGATGGGCATGAGATACGCCATCGCTTTTTGCTGAGGATTTTGTGTCGAAAGCTTCTGCTGGATGATCATGGTCGCACCCATCAAAATTGGAAGTAAATTTATATTCCCGATTATCGCATCGGGGGCTGATAGATCCTGTATCATTCCCCCTAAAAAACTCGCCTGTCTCAGCATGATGGTCGTGCGAAAGAGATTAAAGAGTGCAAAAAGCACCGGCATCTGAAACACCAGCGGAAGGCACCCGCCCATGGGATTGACACCATGCTGTTTGTAGAGTTTCATCGTTTCCTAATTCAACTTTTGGGGCTCTTTCTTTAACTTCTCCTTTAGAGCGGTCAATTTAGGCTGGAGTTCCTGCATCTTCCTCATGGATTGGAAACTCTTGCGGGTCAGGGGATACAAAACCACTTTGATTAAAATCGAAAAAATGATGATGGCCCAACCAAAATTGCCAACGATCCCATAGAGGAATTGCAGCACGTGGAAAAAGGCAATGCTGAAGGGCCGAATGATCGGCCAACCCAAATTCATCATTTTCAGCAATTCAGCACCGTTACTTTTCAGTCTCGTGTAGTCCATGGGACCCAGGTAGATTGAAAAATTTGAGATTTCTTCTATGTCTCCACTAAAAGGCATGGCCAATTGCAAATGAAATGTTTTCCATTCAGATTTTTCTTCTCGGTATTGGATCGGCTTCTTCTTTCCCTCGAGCCTGGCAGCAGTTCCTTCCCTGTCTCTTGGGATAAGAGCCATAAGGAAATATTTTGTCCGAACAGCCACCCATTGCGTGGTCCCCTCTCCTTGTTTTTTGTCTTCTTTTGTCTTTAAAATCTCACCGCCTTGTAGGGCATAAGCCTGGTAATAGGGCGTTTCATCTCTTAAGCGTTCCGTAGGATTTAATCCCGAATTCCAAACAACATCATACCCGGTAGGCCCAATCTGACGGTCAATCATATAAAATCGAACCTGCATATCCACCATATAACTGTCGTCCCGGGCGTTGAATTCCTTTTCGATTCTCCCACCATTGGGCAAGTCCCGAACAAAACGAACCCTCTGGAAATGCTTTCCGTTATCTACCCATTGGGTATCCAGAGCCGTTTGGAAAACCAGAGTGCCCAGGTCGTTTCTATCTCCCAACAGAATGGATAAATTACCCTGGGCTGAATCGGGTAATAGCTCAACCCACTCTTTCGCTTGATCCAAGTATTGCTTCAGTTTCCACCCCACGATCGTACCCCCTCCGAGAGAGGATAGCTTCCCCTGGAATAGATTTGTTTCTATTTCCACTATTTCATGATCAACCCCATATTCCATGGCAGTAACATCCGGACGCGGAATATAGCTTTGAACAGGCCGCGTCTGGTCCGTCAATGTTTGAGGTCGAACAGGCGCTTCTTGTCTCTGAAGTGTGGTCGATTCATCCACCAAAGATTCAGAAGATCTCTGTGTTGGTGGGCTTTTCACCCCAACCACCTTTCGCATATATACCGGCCAGAGAAGAAAAATCGCACCAATAAAAATCAATGCCAATATCGTTTTTTTATCCATACGTTTTCCAAGTTATGATTATCGTTCATATTATCATTCAGGGGATGGGATCGTAGCCGCCTGGGTTGAGAGGGTGACATCGGGCAATTCGCCTAAACGCCATAAACACACCACGTATAATTCCATATTTTTCAATGGCTTGTGCTGCATAGCTTCCGCATGTTGGATAAAATCGGCAAGCTCTGGGAAGTACGGGAGATATCCATCGTTTATAGGCTCTCAAAGCCACAATGGCAATTTTCTTAATAATCAATTGCTTATCCCCGTTTTTTTTAAAAAATGTTCGAACTCACTACTCAATTCTCGGAAGCCGGCATCTCGTGCTTCTCCTTTTGCCAGGAGACTATTTTGTATCGACCTATCACGTTCCGGTG
>CAZYTI010000587.1:0-3808 GCA_964650065.1 uncultured bacterium | reverse complement strand
GACCCGATATCGGCCTTCTGTAAAAGTGAGTTTATTGAAGAAAATGCCTGTCTTATACATTTTGACCGAGTCATCGTTAATAAACGTGTAGGCTGGATATTCACTTTTACATAGCAGATCGAATGTGGGTTGGGTTGTTGTGTCGGCTGGGCTTTTTCTAAATTCCACCCAAGGCCATTGCCTGTTTACCGAGCTGTCTGATTCAATGACATATCGATACGGGGGTTTCCACTCACGTGTATGGAGGGGAATGGATTGTTGTCCTGAAATGATACTCAATGAGTCAACAAGACTGGGGAGTATCATTCCCCACCACCCTTCCGAGTCGACGGTTTTATTAAGTGAAAAAGGTTCAATTCTGACATCCTTCGTGGTAAGGGGGATGGGATCCTGGGCATCCAATCTTAGGCTAACCACGCGGGTGGGATGATTGCGTTTCATGCCTCTGGGTAATGTGACCTTGTTGGGATACAGTATTTCTTTAACATAGTCGAGTTCAGTTCCCTGTTGGAATGAAGCCAGTGAAAACATCACATGACCCGTACCCTCATGTTGCCTCGTATATCTCACCTGGTTGGCCGTTTCACCGTTGGTTAGCCAGTTGGACCTCACTCGCAGGCCGGGAAAAATGGCTCGATAATTGGGCGTCCTGGTCCTGAAATCATCCCAGAGCTGATGAAAATTGGGTTTCGGCTCGGGTATGTCCCAGTAGATCATGGGAACGATGAAATCCATGATAGAACGATCGAGCCAATCGATGGCGTCCTGGTAATACCTTGCATATCCTGAACCGAAATGTTCGTACCCTGCGATATCTTTAGTGCGGTACAGACCCCAGGTTGCGGCCGACATGTGGAGGTAGGGCTTGATGAGCAGGGCCTCCGTAACCACATCCTCTACCAGATCTGTCAGTTGGTGCCTTGCCCATTGACCGAGGGTGACCGGGGTGTCTAAACTATCGATTTGAAATTGTCGTATGGAATAGGGATCCGATATGTATTCTGCACCGGGATATCGGATTCGATCGAAGTGCAGGCCATCCACATCGTAGGTTTCGACAAAGTGCCGAATGACACGTTTTAGGTAGTGTTTCACCTGGGGAAGGGCAGGATTCAGGTAGTAGTATTCATTTAACGCCATGGGTTTATCATCCTGGCTAAAACAAACCCAGCAACTGTCGGTTCCTACAAGGGGGCCATGTCTGTAATAGAGATGGGTGGAATCCTTGGGAGGGGTCTCTCCGGCATATAGAGGCAGCAGGTTGATATAGGCATAAAAAGTCAATCCATGGCAATGGGCTTCCCGGATGGCCAAGGCCACGGGATCGAATCCGGGATCTTTCTCATCCAGAAGGCGGGACCAGGTTTCTATCGGCGATGGGTATAGTGTTTCTGCAGCACCACGTACTTGAAAAAAAACTGCATTGAAATTTGCCTGGGCGATCTGTTCCATGATACGAATAATTCCCAATCGCATCGCTTCCGGATCTTTATTCGTCCAGGTAAATCGTGTAACCCAGATGCCTCGTAGTTCTCTGGGAATTTCCGGCACGGGTCGTCTGGCCATATCAATGGGCTTCGAAGGTTTATGGATCACACTGCAACTCAATATGAGTGTTGTGAGTAAGGACAGGAGGAGGGCTGTCTTTTTCATTGAAGTGTCCTTTTTATTTGTGTCCTTATTACAAACAAAATATCGCCACGAAGTCTCGAAGGCGCCAAGATATTTGATTAGAGTTAATCCATTAAATTCACTACTTGGTGTCTTAGTGCCTTCGTGGCGGTGTATGTTTTAAGGTCAAATTTTAATAAAAATCTTTTTACGATAAAAAATCCACATGACACTCAACCATAATAATACATATGTCAACGCAAAAAAGAGGGATCCGTTCATATTTCCTGCCCAGGGTACGAAACCATTTTGAAAGATGAATTGTTTCAGTATCAATTTATTGCCTGAGTGGGACACATGAATGACATTCAATAGTCTGGCGACGATACCGGAAAGAAAGTAAACCAATATGGCATTGCTTCCAAAAATGATGAAGGGCTTTGCCCAGCGTTGATATCCCTTGATGTCTATGAGCCAGTAGCATACTGCTAAAAAATGGAGGGCCATACCGGCGGTGAAGATGACATAGCTGCTGGTCCACAGATTCTTATTGATGGGAATCCAGATATTGAGAATGATTCCCAGAACCAGCATGATATTGCCAAAAACGAATAAACCACTGACCTTCTCCAGAGGTTCTCGGGATGATCGGAGCCAGTCACCGGCAAACACGCCCAACATTGCGGTCGCAATGGCCGGTAACGTGCTCAGTACACCTTCCGGGTCGAATCCCTTTGCAGGGGCATATTTCCACGTGTGGCCCGATAACAACAGGTTGTCTATATACCAGCATAGATTCCCTTTGGGTTCCAGAATGCCGCTGCCAAATCCGGGTACGGGTATATATTTCATGAACAGCCAGTAGCCTAATAGAAAGGAAATGGTGAATCCAAATTGACTTTTTTTGTTGAATTTCAACACCATGACAGATGCAAAAAAATAACACAGTGCAATTCGTTGAAGGACACCCGGTATTCGCATTTCGGCCAGTCGAAAAAAAGGAAATTCATTTAAAAACAGACCCAATAAAAAAAGAATAATGCTGCGTCTGGCAATTTTAAAGAATAGCCTGCCTTGACTCTCACCCCGATCCTGTCTGTTTTTCAGGGAAAAGGACATGGCCACTCCGACAATGAAGAGAAAGAAGGGAAAGATGAGATCGGTGGGTGTCCATCCGTGCCATGCGGCATGTCTCAAGGGTTTGTAAACGTAAGACCAGCTCCCCGGATTATTCACCAGGATCATACTCATGATGGTCAGGCCCCGGAATACATCCAGGGAGATGAGGCGATTCGTCTGTTTAATCATATTATTCCTCTTCGGGTGTATTGAAGGGGTGGTTAAAAAATAAATTAAATCATTCGACAGGAAAAATCAAGCTATTTTCATTTTTTTATTTTGCATTTGGGTCTTCTTTTTTGTAACCTTTTGATCAAATGCTTGTTCATATAAATGAATGAAATGAAGGGAAACACGAAGCGTGAATTTGTCTGCTGATCATCAGCTTATGTTGGCCGTGCGTGAGGGGGACCTGGACAAACTGGGACTGTTGTTCGAACAACATCATAACCACCTTTTCAATTTTTTCCTCAGGCAAACCAGGAATCGTCAGGAAAGCGAAGATCTGGTCCAGGATGTGTTTTTCCGAATACTGAAGTACAGGCATACTTATCGCGCTGAAGGTAAGTTTACCACGTGGATGTTCAGTATTGCACATAACGCCAAGATCGACTATTATCGAAAACAAAAACACCGGGGGGATGAAGTGGAACCAATGGATCAAATCATGGATGATGGCCGCAATCCCGAAGAAACTTTGGAACAGGAAAACGAAGTATCCTTCATACAAAAGGCATTGGCTAAACTATCTGATGATAAACGGGAGGTACTCCTTCTGAGTCGTTTTCAGGATATGCGGTACGAAGACATTGCAAAAGTGATGGGATGTAAGGTTGGGACGATTAAGGCCCGGGTTCATCGGGCGTTGAAGGATTTGGCCCAAGGCTATTATGAATTAACTGGGACGGTAGAGTCATGAATTGTGAAAAAGCAAAAAAGCTTGTTCCGGATTATTTAATGGGCTTCCTCGAGCCGAAAGCTGTTAAAGAGGTTGAGGAACATATATCCAAGTGTGAAGACTGCAAGCAAGCGTTGGAACAGCTCAAGGTTGTCTGGGAGAAGTTGGGTGAATTGCCCC
>CAZYTI010000586.1:0-3808 GCA_964650065.1 uncultured bacterium | reverse complement strand
TAGAAGGATTCCTTTTGCCTCCATCCAGGCAGACAGCCATGATGGAAATGCATCCGACGATTGTGACAATCTACCAACTCATGGTTTCAATTTTAATCATGCCATTCGGGCAATAGTCTTAGAAGATAAGATGAGAAAGTTTTAAGGTAACCCTGGTAACAATGATACCACTGATATGACACTAAAATAGGTATAAAATGGCAGTTTGTCAATACATATATAGGGTCCAAGGGGATGGTTTGTACTTCCTTTTGGATGCCCCCTATCATCATTCTTATCGTGTTTCATGATTAGAATTTAAATGCCAAATGTCAAAGCCCCAATGTCAAAAGAAATCCCAATGACTTAATGACAAAAATACTGGATTTGGGCATTGGACATTCAGTATTAACATAAATTACGTAAAAACAATGCATCAATATTATTTGAATGTCAAATGTCAAAGCCCCAATGCCAAATCAAATCCCAATTACTCAATGACCAAATGACTTAATGACGAACAATCTAAATTTGGACATTGGGATTTTGGATTTCATTTGTCATTTTTAATTGGGCATTTGACATTTTAGACTCACCGTCACTGCCAGACAACCAAAACCCACCCTTCACCCCTCATATCTCAATTTCAGTCTTAAAAGCCACCACCGCATGCCCTCCCACCTTAACGCGTTTCGATTCCCTACCTTCCAGTTCCACAGTGACTTCCACAACACCGGGCCTGCCCATGGCCTCACCCTGCTTCGCCTTGAACGAGAACGCATCTCCGGTAAAGGAGACGAGACCATGGTGAATTAGATAGGCCCCCAACGGCCCGTTGGCATTCCCAGTGACGGGGTCTTCTGCAATACCGATGGCCGGTGCAAACATTCTGCCATGGGCCAGGATCCCGTTGGAGGCTGAGTCTAATGTGAACACATAGAACCCATTGCACCCGATCCGTTGACTGATTTCCGAGAGTGCCTGTAAATTGGGCTTCAGTGAATCGAGTTTGACCTTGTCCCGAATTCCGATGAGTACCTTGGAATGACCCGTGGACACGATCTGTATGGGACATCGGTCATCTAAATCAGAGGAAACCAGGCCTAAAGCCGATCTGATCTCTTCACATGCCCCATCATTCAGATTATCGTTGAATTCGATGGCCCCCTGAGTCATGATGACTTTAAAATCATTGTCCATCCTCACGATATCCACAGGCAAAATACCGATCCCGATGCGCTGCAATACCGTACACGACGGCAAATCATTTTCCATTGCACGAACAAAGTGGGCAGCAATGGTCGCATGCCCGCACGAAGGCACCTCAGTTGTAGGCGTAAAATAACGAAGCCACACCTCGTGGTCCTCCGACGTGGGTGAGAGAATAAAGGCCGTCTCTGAATTGTTCAGCTCCCGGGCAATGTTCTGCATCTGGCTTTCCGTCAAACCATCCGCATTGGGAACGACCCCCGCGGGATTGCCTTCGAATCTGGTTTGGGTAAAGGCGTCGACCTGGTAGGCTTTGTATTTTTTCATGGGAATATCTCCCTCATCCTGGTCATGACTTCATCAAAGTCAGGCGCTGAAGGGATGATCTCTATCAGGCCCTGTTCCCACATTATTGATTAATTTCCATTTCCTGCTTCTTTCAATTACCTGCGCAGGGAGCTTTGATGAGAGATAAACATCCCGGTACCCGCCAATATGCTTTTCAAGACCTTTCGAATCCAATTCCAACAGATCAAGACAATATCCAAGTCTTCTAATCAGGGATGCATTTTTCATTCTTTTTGCATAACGCTTCACTTTTTCAATATTCACGTTTTTATTGCTCAAAGCCTTTACCGTTTCAATGATTGTCCCCGCATACCGCTCCTTATCGATACAGTCCACAATTGCTTTTTCGACATCCGCAACATTGACTTCCTCACCTTCTATCTTCTTTATATCGCAATAGTTACAGATATTGTAACTTTCGCGCATTTAAATGATTTCTTATTATAAACAACATACAAAGAAAAAAATCCTTTGTCCAGATTTTTTTTCACTTACCTTAAGTCGCCGGTTTCCGGCAGGAAGAAAAAAATGAGGCCTTTAAATAAAAAAGGTTTGAGGCATAGACGAGGTTAATATAATTGATATCCCTTGTATTGAACGAATATTTAATAGATTAATTCCTTTCTCATCTCGACCTTCAACAGCATCCCCTAACATGACTAGTTTGCTTACTTATTCATAACGCTCATTATGGAGAAACAAGATGGATGATATCGATTATGCAGAAGGCGAGATCTTAAGAGAAATGGAGCGGAGCACAAATGTTTATGATGATTAAAGGAATAAGATGAATTGCATGAGTTCAGGAGTGGTTGGGTTCAGTTGAATATATTGAAAGCCAACTCCCTCATAGAGTTTACGGAGGTAAGAAATGTTTTTGCATTCTAATAAAGCGAATTGTCCACCAATAAGATTTTTTGCTCGATTGATAGTAGCGAGTGCAAAATCTAACATATCCATACCGGACAAATCGTTCTTGCTAAAATTATTATCGCGGCCTAATTGACCAATAAGATATATGGCGTGGATATTATTATTATGCGAGATCAGACGTTTTTTATGGGTTTTTGATAGTTCTCTTGAGTTAAACTGGACGCCTTTTAATGCAAGAGTATAATAGCCAACAATGTGTAATTCTGGAAGGTTTTTTTCGTTTAGGAAAAGATATGTACGGCTTTTGTTTTGGAGTTCAAATTGTAATGATTTTGTTTTTAGAAATGATTCAACATCTCTGTCAAGAGGGCAAGAAAAAGGCTCAAATGCCTTTTCAATCTGAGCCTTATCAAATTCGTGGAGGATTATTTGGAGTGGGATAAGCTGTGTTTTAATTTCTTAACCCCATCGTCGATGGCTTCGTCGATGTTGTGCTTAGGGACGTACTTTTTCCGCTTACCCATAGCTTTTTCTAAATTTTTAATTGCCTCGGGATCTTTTATGACAAATTTTGTATCAAAGGTAGATGTCGCCATTTTTCCCTTCCTCCTTCCTACAAGAAGAAAGTTAATAATTCTTGACAAATTGTCAAGTGATATTTTTAGACAACTGTCAAAAGTTTGTGCAAAAATAGTACCAAGCAATAATCACGCACAGTTACACTTAATTAACGCTATTTGGAGGGAAAAAGTTGCATTTAACCATGTCAGGCCCGCGCGATTTTTCGCGGGGACAATAATCGGTTATTATTTGAAAGGAACAAACAAATGAATAAGCAGAAATAAACTGAACACACCGATAAGAGGAAGGATCGATCTGCTCAAAGGGCAAGGGCGGCTCAAAAAATAATAAAAATCATAGATGATGTTGAAGAAGATCCCCGTCCAGTTCTTGAGACCACATTGTCTCTGATGGGTTATTCCGGCCATATTAAAATACGACCAGTTGCGGGGCGTTAAAGGGGCTCTCAAAAAAGCAGGACACTTAACGGTTGATCATGTCTGGGATTATTTGTTTGTCGCCATAAAACGGTTTTCTTCATAACGATCATTATGAATTGTTTAATCTAAGAAAAGGCCATCCTAATGGGCCTCTGACAAGCTACCAGGATCAGTAGATGGCAGCCTGTTTAGTATGAATCCAAAGACCTATAGGAATGATTTAATGCATGAATATTGTTAAAGCATTGCCTCGGAAGAACTTAAAACAAGCCTGTAGGGAAGATAAGCTATATCTTGCACGCAGCACTCCACAACTTAATTTTACATCTAAGATATAATGTAATTGTTTTTGCTAACAAAACATTGTATAAAATCGGCGATTTTAGGGGTAACAGTTT
>CAZYTI010000585.1:0-3815 GCA_964650065.1 uncultured bacterium | reverse complement strand
AAACAATAAAAAGCAGGAAGTAAATGACTACATTGATCAACATATGGTATGTGATAATGGACCAATGGGGTAGATTGATGGAAAATGAAACAAGCGCAATAAAAGCGAACCAGATATTCAATGTGCGATATAATAATTTGGTATTTTTCTTTTCTCTTTTTAAATTTAAGAATATACGTAACAAATGCAAATGCTTTTAAGACTTTTTTAAATGATGCACTTGTGCTCATCAATCCGGTGGTGGAGGTGGGGGAAACGGTGGGGGAGGTATCGGATCTGTTGAACCGAACCGTGTCGGATTTTCAACTTTTTCTGTCGTATATTTAAAACCTAATTTTTCAATAACTCTCCGAAAGAAATCAAACGTTTCCAAAAACGAGAAATTAAACATAATAAATGCACACAGCATGCACGTCGCGACAAATGGAATAAGCTTCTTCATTTCATTCCTCCTTGGTTCAGAAGTTTGGTGTCAATGTGGATTTATGAGAAAAAACTGTTCGGGTTTTTCGAGACTTAATTACCTGATAATAAATAAAATTATACCGAACATCCTCAATACATTGAAGATTTGGAGGAGTGACCGTAATTTTTTTAAAAAAGTAAATAATTTTATGATAAAAGTCAAGAACTAACTTAAAAAACTTTATATTTGTTAAAATAATCTGTTATTCGTGTTATTGATCGAAAAAACATGCTATGATCATTTTCTGTGCTTTTTATCCCATGATATATTTGCAGTCTCATTGTAAATCATTTATACTACAATAAAAACTACTTCTGAGTTGAGATTCTACTTAATAACCTTGTTAGAGAATGGTATTCGTTGAAGAATCGCAAGATAACAATAAAATATTTGCAAATTCACCTTTAATCTTGTATATTTCATTATAAGTTCATTAAAATTACGTCAATCTCTATCCTTTTAAGTAAATTTTCAAATGAATCTGCCGGGTGGATCTTTGCAAATTATTGAATATTTAGATATATAACCCATAAACCCCGCAGTTAGACGCAATTGGGCATTTAATATAAATAGGGGGCGGGCAGTACTTTGCATTGTTGGACTCAGGGGAGAGGGTTACAACCGCTAAGATAAAAATGTAGGTGCTGCCCTTTCCCTTAATATGTTTTTCTTTCATATTGAGACATCATGATTACTGAGATTGAAATTTCATCCCGGCTATCCACTTGGTATAGATTGTCAGTTATTCGCAGAACACCTTGACTGTTTCATTTCCTTCTACTTCGACCTGTAAATCGTTCAGGTTTAAAATCAATTCCTCCAGATCTTCGGGTTTTAATTTATTGATATCCATCTGGATTCCTTTTTCTTGTAAGGCTTCGTTCACCTTTCCCTGGGCATGTTGAGGAATAAAGGATGCCCATTTTAAACCCGCACGTATCAAATTAAGGGGGACCCGGATATTGACACGATCACCGGTTTTGTTGTTGGGTGCGGGCTCCACGAGGACTCTCAGGTACTTGGATTTACTTTTGGATTGTGTGCCGTCGGTAGCTTGATCTGAATTTCCGGTCAGGGCAGCCAACAGTCTTTCGGCCTCATCCACTTTCAGTTTTCCCTCGGCCAACATCTCCAGGATTTTCCGTCTGTCTTCACTCATGATTTTCACCTCATATGAATGTTTAAATTAATTGATATTGGAGTCATTTTTACACACACTTTGATTTTTCATATCGGAAAGTTGTGTTGGTGAGATTAAGGTCGTATCAAATCCTACTATTCCTGCAAATATTTCCAGGAATGACATGCCCGTATTTCCATTATTTTCCTTTTTCTCAAGTTGGGGATTTTGACTTGATTTTATAACCTTAGGCTCATCGTCTTGCTTCATGGGTGACATAGATTCTCCTTTCAATCCATCAGATGAAAGACAGGAATACAGTATCTTTTTTATATTCCACATCTATCAGCAGGCCCTGCAAATTCCATAATAGAGCGAATAGCATTGGGTAGGATAGAACGAGTATTTTACCATATTCTTTAGGCCATGTAAACAAGGCCACCAGAAGCAGAATGGGTAGAAATACCAGGAGGGTGACAAATAAAATGAACCACGCGATGAATAGAGGGAGGTAGAGGGTGATTGGTTTTTTTGTTCTTCTTGGAATTTTCATTTTAATGAGCATTGGTATCATGTTGCCTCCTCAGTTTCTTCTCCGCTTCGTCCACACTGATAGCCCCTTGTCCTAATTGAGTTAAAATATCTGATTTGGACGCCGGTGGATCAATCTCAACGAATTCCAATTGGCGGGCGATCTGGTTCAGACGGTTCTTTACGGTGGGATAGCTGATGCCAAATAGGCTTTCCATCTCCTTGATTGAACCATGGCACCGTATAAATGCAATTGCGAACATTTGATCTTCGACGGTCAATCGTGCCAATGGGGGAAGCTCGAATTGTCCTTCGATGGAAATTTGCTGTTTAGGGATCTGGACTCGTTCAATGAGGATATCGCCTCCCTTGGTCAGTCGAGTCAGTTCCTGCCAGTCATGTTTCATATTGATTCCTCAGTTTTAATTTTTCTGTAATTGTATACGGGAGAAATATAAGAAAGTTTAATTAAAAAATCAATTTATTTAAGAAATTAATTGAAATAAATTAAATATATCAATATTATCATTAAAATTTATTAAATAAGAAACCCCGGATATTTGTAAACCGGGGTCATTTTATTTTGACAATTGTAAATATGTGAATTTATTTTCTGTTCAAATGGTGTTTTGTGAAGGAACCCTTCTGATATTCCTCGAATGCGACTCGCAGTTCTTCCTGTGTGTTCATCACAATGGGGCCGTACCAGGCGATGGGCTCTCCGATGGGTTTTCCAGAAATGAGAAGAAATCTGATTGATTCATTTCCTTCATCCTTCCTGCATTCAATTCGTTTGCACGGATTGTTATTCAATCGGTAAAAAACTTATCGCCGTTCCACCTCCTTCTGCCAGCCTCAAAGATAGTATATCCTCATGGTTTACCTTTCTTTTTTCAATGGTTATTGCCGTTGGATTATTATCCCAATGGGCTTCCTCTGAATCAGCATAGATGATGGCCTCATAGGTTAAATTCCTATCGAGAAAATTGAGGAGGATGTAAAATTCTCTTGCATTCTCGTCGGTCAGGCTGCCCAAAAACCACTTATCGGTCCCCTTCTCTCTACGGACGATGGTGATGTATTCGCCAATTTCTCCATTGACTACTCGACTCTCTTCCCAATCCACACCGACATCCCGGATAAACTGGAATGCAGGATGTCTATCGTAATTTTCGGGCAGGTCGGCTGCCATCTGAAATGGACTGTAAACCACAACGTAGATGGCCAGTTGTTTTGCCAATGTCGTGTTTACCTGATTTCTCTCTTTGTATTCGTCAAATTTCAGGTCGAAGATACCCGGTGTAAAGTCGATGGGGCCTGCCAGCATACGCGTAAATGGAACAATGGTGAGATGCTCCGGGGGATTCATGTCCACACTCCAGGCGTTGAACTCCTGACCCCGGAGTCCTTCCCGGGTCATCATATGGGGATAGGTTCTGCGAATTCCCGTGGCCTTGATGGGTTCATGCACATCCACCATGATTTGGTAATCTGCGGCTTTTTGCATGACTTTTCGATAATGATTGACCATCCACTGACCATGGTGATATTCCCCTCTGGGGATGATTTCTCCTACATAGCCCGTCTTTACCGCGTGTATTCCCAGGCGTTTACACAACCCGAATGCTTTGTCCAATTGTTGTTCATAGGTCCGGGGTGCCGCCGATGTCTCATGGTGCATGATGATTTCAACCCCTC
>CAZYTI010000584.1:0-3816 GCA_964650065.1 uncultured bacterium | reverse complement strand
CGGGATGTCATCTCTACATTCTCACAAACATCATTCCTGAAATCTGCTTCACACAGTTTTTCAACTCCATGGACAAAAGGACGGCCAGGGCTTCCGAGGTAGTCACATTCGCCTCGATGGCAATTCGATCAATATGAAGGGGTTCATCGGAGAGTACCTGCCAGAGTTTTTTCTCTCCGGCCGATAATTGATCAACGATATTGGATTTATGGTCCCTCTCTTTTTCATCGATGGTCCAGCCAGGAATCTCTACCAGGATGTCTTCGACACATTCGACCAATTTCGCCCCCTCTTTTAAAAGCCTATGCGTTCCTCTGGTCTTGGAACTTCGGATGCTCCCGGGGACTGCGAAGACCTCCCTTCCCTGTTCCAGGGCCATGTAGGCTGTTATGAGTGCACCACTTTTTTCTCCTGCTTCCACAACAACCGTCCCCAGGCTCAAACCACTGATGATTCGATTCCTACGAGGAAAATGGCCGCTTGCAGGCTCAGTATCCATGGGAAACTCGGATATGACGAGACCTGTTTCTATTATTTTTTCATAGAGGCGCCTATTCTCCGGAGGATAAACCACATTGATACCACAGCCCAGGATTGCCATGGTCTTTCCCGATGCTTTCAAAACACCGTAATGCACCTGTGTATCGATACCCCTGGCCATCCCACTGACCACGACAACACCATGTCGGGCCAAATCCTGTCCCAGTTTTTCTGCTATCCAGCGGCCGTATTCAGAAGGTGACCTCATGCCTACGACAGCAATGTTACAATGATCCAACTTATCCAGTTTCCCTTTTACAAACAACACAATGGGTGGATCATATATTTTTTTTAATATTTCCGGATAATCGGGATCCCAATAACCGATACATTTTACCTGATATTTTTCAATATGACTAAGCTGACTCTCGGCGAAACGGGGATTCACTTTTTGCCGGATCGCCTGTGCTGTTTTTTTATCGATGGTATCGATACGCATGAGATCCTTGAGACTTCCTTTAAGCACCTCTTCAGGAGATTTAAAATGGCTCACCAGTTTTCTGACGCGATGAGGACCAATCCCGGGTATAGAAAGAAGACAGAGCAAATGGTAAAGATCACTCATCCCTCGCCTCGGTAAGTATGGAAACAATCGTATCAATGAGATGCTGAACACCCTCACCGGTCAATGTTGAAAAGGGATAACATCGATGCCCATCGATCGCTGATGGAAGTTTCTCACGATCCTCTGACGATAGTAAATCAATCTTGGATAAGGCCAGAATCAAGGGTTTATCTTGTAGCGAGTCGCTGAACAGTTTAATTTCCGTGATCAATGTGCGGTAGATTGAGGGTAAATCTTCAGCATGAGCCTCAAGAAGAAAAACCAGTACGCGGGTTCGCTCAATGTGGCGGAGAAATCTGTCACCCAATCCTTTTCCGGAATGTGCTCCCTCGATCAGTCCGGGTATATCCGCCATCACAAAGCTTTTAAATGAAGCATAAGATACAATTCCCAGATTGGGAACCAATGTGGTAAAAGGATAGTCAGCCACCTTGGGTCGGGCCGAAGAAATTCGAGACAAAAATGTCGACTTTCCAGCATTGGGCAAACCCACCAATCCCACGTCGGCCAAGAGCTTCAATTTCAGTTGAATACGCCGCTCTTCACCTTTGGATCCGGGTTTTGCATAGTCCGGTGCTTGGATTGTCGATGTGGCAAATCGAGAATTGCCTTTTCCACCCTTTCCCCCATGGGCAATGATCAGTTCCTGCCCGGAGTTTATTAAATCGCCCAGATCCTCAAGCGTATCTGCATCCATCACAATTGTGCCCGGAGGGACGTGTATGATGACCGTTTCTCCGTTCTTTCCATGCATACCCTTTCCTTTGCCCCTCATGCCATTGTCCGCCCGGTAATGTTTCCTGTGGCGAAGATCGCTAAGCGTGGAGAGATTACGATTTACCCGCAAAATCACAAATCCTCCATCACCTCCATCGCCTCCATTCGGACCGCCCTTAGGGACAAATTTTTCCCTTCGGAAACTGATGCATCCGTCTCCACCTCGCCCCCCCTGCACCACAAAAGAAACTTCATCAATAAAATCCATACCAAACGCTCTAGTAACCTATAGTATCATAAAAAAAAGGCAGTGATGTGACACCGCCTTTTAAGATCGATTGAAATACGAAATGGGCTATTTAAGCCGGAAATCCACAGGGACAGCAACCCAAACTCTCACAGGTTTATCCCTCTGCATGGCGGGTTTCCATTTGCAAGCACGAATCGCTTCCGATGCAGCCTCATCGCATCCATTAGGACCGAGAGATCTCATCACTCTCGTACGAACCACATTCCCATCCACACCAATCTGAGCCCAAATCATCACTCTTCCTTCAACCCCTGCCTTTCTCGCAATCTCAGGATATTTGAGTCTTTTCTGAATCGCTGTATATCCACCGATGGGTTCGGGCGGCTCATCATGGGGTACAAAAATAGGCACGCTATCGTCTATCGCTTCCGGAGGGGGTGGTGGCGGTGGAGGTTCCGCATCGAGATCAAGATCTGTAAACTCAATGGTTTCATCCTCCGGAAGGGACTCATCCTCAGAGGCGATAGGGACCGAGGGACGACTGGGAGCAGGTGCCGCTCTCTCCTGTATCGTCTGGGGAATATCTTCTACTTGGAGTGCCTCAAGTTGGGCTGTTCTCTTGAGGGCCTTTTCTTTCACTTTTTTGTAGCCCTGTAACAGGAAAATATGTAGAATTAAAGAGACAATGAGTCCCAATTCCAATACTCTCCTGTAGGATAGTTTCAGAGCTCTTGTTGGACTTTCTCTTTCCATCCTGCATCACCCCCTGTTAGTTGCCGTATACGGCACAATAGTTAATCTTTAAAGCATCAGCTTCCCGCAGCCTTTCCTGGATATCGGTGACGAATCCCATGCTAGTAGCTCTGTCCAACTTCAACGAAACAATCAGCTTCGGATTGGCCACTCGCTTGTCGTACAAAAGTCGAGCCACGTCCTTCAGCTTGACGAGCTTATCGTCGATGGAAATTTCATTTTGCGCACTCGCCCATAAGCTAACAACGTTTTTCTTTGCCTCTAACTTCTCAATCCTTTAGGCAGTTGGCAGATCGATGGGAAGTCCTGTGCTCTGTCTGATAACAGTCGCCACCATGAAAAAGAGAAGAAGCATAAAGACAATATCCGGCATGGATGCTGTGGGTATCTCTGTGCTCACCTTGGCTTTTTTCTGAATTTTCATATTTTTCTTCCCCCCTGACACGCTATCTGTCAGGATCTTTCAGGTTCAGCTATTGATATTCTTGGAGTAGCCCCCATGGCCATCTGGACCTGATCCAAGACACTCATAAAAATCTGATATTTAGTCGACCTGTCGGTCTTAATCGAGACAAGCAGTTTATCGTTCTCGATAAGACGTTGTTTAATCACATCTTTGATACGTGGGATCTCAATCATCTGCTCATCCAGCATGACATCACCAGATGCGTTAATTAACAGACTTGCGATATTCTTCTTAGGAACCGGTTTCTGTTGACCCTTGGCAGGCAGTGTTAATTGAAGCCCTTTATCCATATCCAGACTTGTGGTCACCAGAAAAAACGTAAGAAGAAGAAAGGCAATATCGGCCATCGAACATGTCGGAATGACAGCCATCCGATCTTTCCGTTTTTCGAGCATCATGGCTCAAACCTCCCTATGCTTCTCTCATTTCCCTTTCAACAAGGTGATCAACCAGTTCGACAGATGTTTCCTCCATGTCGATGACCAGACGATCTATTTTGGAAATAAAATAGTTATGAAATACTTG
>CAZYTI010000583.1:0-3819 GCA_964650065.1 uncultured bacterium | reverse complement strand
TGATCAGTAGTTATTTGGAATGCTGAGATATATTTCACTCGCAATAAGAAATCTTTAAGCCCTTTAATAATCCCTCTTTTCGGAGTAATGCCGGTTTGTAAGACCCTGTCTCCAAAGCGATGTCCAGCCCATTCCCACCACAATGACTGAACTGCAAGGGTTTTCGAGAAGGCCGACTTATCCATATGAAATTCACCCTGGATTCCAGATGAACCACTCGTCCGATCGATCACATATGTCTTCATCGATTTTTCTTTAATACCCTTCGGGATATTTGCCTTAATCACTTGCTTATCCAAAAAAGAAAACTTTCTTAATTCTTCATAAGGATTCGACTCTGGATTATATCCAACTTTTTCAGCCAAAGCTTCATAATAAGGAATATGCTCCGAACAATGATTTAATATACATCTAAGGTTTTCTTTCTGAAGCTGATTTAATTCCTCATTCGACCACCATTGCATCTTCCGCCACTGGAGCAGTTCCTTTTGAATTGGGAGTCCTAAGAGGCTATCACTCCATGGAAGGACGAAACGATTTATCATCCACGAATACATCATGAATCTACGAATTCACCACCGATTGATATAATGCGATGTTATCATTAATCACTCTTTGAAAATCATATTTCTCTACTGCAACGAGCTGATTCTTCGTCCCCATTTTCTTGAGCAAATCCGCATCGCTTAATATTCTCAAGATCTGACCCAATGTATCGACATCACCAGGCTTTACTAAATATCCATTGACGCTTTCTTGAACAATCTCCGGTATACTTCCTACGTTGGTGGATACGACGGCCATTCCCGCAGCCATTCCTTCTAAAATTGAAATGGGTTGTCCCTCCCCATAAGAAGGAAGGGCAAAAATATCATGGGACTTGAAAAGCTGGATTTTCCTATCTTCACTCACCCTGCCCGTAAAAGACACTTGGTGTTTAATACCAAGTTCTTCGGTCAATCTTTTCATATCCTCAATATCACCCATCCCCATAATCGTAAGGGTCATTTCCTGTGGACTCAAACCCGAGACCTTCAATCCATGTAGAAGGTCTGAAACACCCTTATGGGATCCTACAAAACCTGCGAATAATATTTTATAGGGTTTCTCATATACTTTGTCGTTGCTGAACTGTTTCACATCAATTCCGTTATAAATTGGAGTGATTGCATTCGACGTGATGCTTGCAATGAGTTTTTGAATGCCAATCGATAATGTAATAAGGTGATCGGGCATGTTCAATGAACACCTTATGAGATATTTACCAATCCTTCCTGATTCTATGAAATAAAAGCGATCGATGGCATTATGAATATGAAGTATCGTCTTTATTCTGAGTAATTTCGCGATCAAAATATAAATACTACTGCGCCACCAGCCCCAGTAGGACGAGGTATGAACATGTACGATATTGGGCCGTGAAACGAGTAAAACGCCGATATAGGGTATCCAGTCAAAAATCACCGCCAAGAGAAATAAGAGATTCTTTAGTTGCAGCACCCTTATGTAATTTCGTTTTTTGTCTACATTGTGGTGTCGTAACTTTTCATAGCGTGACGTATTGTATTTCTTAATGGAAATTCCCGTCTTTATTAAACCCGTGTATAAGTCCTCCGAATAACGGGCAATGCCCCCAAAAGGTGGCGGAAATGGTGAAACCAAAAGTATATTAAGCTTCTTCATGTTCTTTAATCCAGTCAGCTAACCGAATAATCCCTTCTTCCAACGAAACTCGGGGACTCCAGCCTAAGAGTTCATTCGTTTTTTTCACATCCGCCCATAATTTTCGAATATCGCCTTTCCAGCTCTCTCCTGTATAGATGTCCCGTGAATCCACATCCAATAAAGATTTAATCAAGCGAATAAGCGCTTTGATAGATATTTGCTGATTGCTGCCGATATTCAGTATCTCCCCAACGGCTTTGGGATTGGTCATTGAGAAGTAGATGGCTTCAACGGTATCCGAAATATAAACATAATCTCGTATTTGGTCACCCGTCCCCAGTACTTTAAAGTGATCCGGATTGGGTAGCATTTTCTTTATCTGATCGTACATGACATATCTCGGTTGTCGTGGGCCATAAGTGTTAAATATTCGGAGAATCGTCGTAGGAATACCGTACTCTTGATAGTAAGCAAAACAGTATTTCTCTCCAGCCAATTTTGATACACCATAAGGTGAGAGTGGAAAATTTGGATGAACCTCATCGATGGGTATATAATCAGGTTCGCCGTATACCGCGGCCGATGAGGCGTACAAGAATTGCGTCTTCAAATTGTTCTGGCGGAGAACTTCCAGAATATTGAGTGTCCCAACCGTATTGATCGCATAATCCGCCATCGGATTCTTCCAACCCATGGAACTGGATTTCGTTGTAGCATTTGCAGCAAAATGGATGATATGACTCAGTTTCTCAGATAAAATAATTTCTTTGATGGCAGAAAAATTTCGAACATCAGCTTTGATGAATATCGATTTCTTGTTCACATTCTCAATCTTTCCAAAGGATAAATCGTCTACACCTATCACCATATGGTCCTTCTGTAATGCATAATCGACAAAATGGGATCCAATAAAACCGGCAGAACCTGTGACGAGGAGTTTTCTCATGTTGAATTCACCTTCCATATTTCGATTGTATTAATCACCGTAAGCCGTTTTCCATGCCCAAAAGATACAGCTTTATTGTTGGATGCAATCCGACTTCAGCTTTATTTAAATTAAATGTGGATTTCAATTGATGGTTTCTACTCAACTCATTTTCAAATTCGTACATTCTTCTCTTATGTATCATGCGAGTGATAAATAAAGAGTCTCTGAAAGAGCAACCATTTTTTCCATTGAAAAATTTCTTTTAATGTGAATTGCTCCATTTCTTCCCATCTTCATTCGCATTTCATAATTGTCAATGAGTGATATAATTTTTTCTACCATTCGGTCACCATCTCCCGACGGTACCAAAAAACCTGTCTCCCCTTCATTTATTATTTCACGCAATCCGCCCACATCAGTGGCTACTACAGGTATTTCCATACTCAATGCTTCCAATACGACATTGGGCAAGCCTTCCGAACGTGAAGTCAGGATAAAAATATCTGTATGTCTAAGAATTGAAAATATATCTAGTTGTGATCCAAGTGGTTCAATAAATACCGAAGTGATTGACTTTGATTCTAAAAATTTATCATCTAAACCAGGTCCTACCAGCCTGAAACAAGTATCCGGTTTGATTGAATGCACCTTTTCAGCAACTGTCAGAAACATCTCAATATTTTTAACATATGTTGGTTTTCCAATCATTGTAATCACTATTTTAAAGCCGGCTTCTTTTTTACCACAGACATTTCTATTTGAAAAATATCTAATGAAATCAACACCATTATGAATCGTAATCACTCGATCTGCAGGGACACACCACCTATCCATGATGAGCTCCCTACCTCGATATGAGTTTGCGATAATCTTTTTCGCATATTTCATAGATAGCCAATCAGTAATTCGTATTAAAAATGACCGCTTATCTTCTTCTGAGCGAATTGATGGAATGAAATCACGTTTACCAGCCAATATAGATGCGATCACACCGTAACCATTACCAATATGTAGATAGGAGTGTACGATATCGATGCGCTCACTCAAAAGTATCTTTACTATCGAAAATACGCGTCTAATATCAAAATTTGAAACTCGATTCAGGTAATAGATTTCTACACCAGCCTTCTGGAGTAAAAACCCATAAGGTTTTTTAGATTGTGATAGACAAATCACGACAGGTTCGAACTTTTTTTTATTGAGACGCACCACTAATTCAAATAATT
>CAZYTI010000582.1:0-3820 GCA_964650065.1 uncultured bacterium | reverse complement strand
ATCATCATTCCAATTTATCTGTTTTCTGTTTTTTCTATTCTTTGGCGTTTTTTTACGACCTATTTTGGGGTAATCGTGGGGGGGATCATTCTTATGCGGACCATTGGATCCAATCCTGGTGAAGATACAAATTCCTCTTAACTCAGCGTGTTTTCCGTTTCAGCAAGTACACAAAGAGTGATATTTAGCTGCCAGTGACTCGCCCGCGTACACATGCAGGATTCAACCGTTCTACATGAACACGAACCAGGCGATTACTCAATATTTGCTCATAAGGAACTTCAGCTCGCAAATATTCGGATGTGAATCCACCCATCCAACCTCTGATGTCCCGGTTCTCAAGCAGCACATCCACGGATTCTCCTTTCCAAATATTCATAAATAACTTTCTCTTCTTTTCTCCCAGTTTTCGTAAGATTTTAGCTCTCTCATTACGAATTTTTCCAGGCACCTGATTTTTCATGGAGGCCGCTTCTGTTCCGGGACGCGCCGAAAAGGGAAAAATGTGGAGATACGTAAATGGCTGTGCCTCGAGGAAATGAAGCGTCTCTTCAAAATGTGCATCTGTTTCCCCTGGAAAACCAACAATGATATCGGTTCCCAGCCCAACATTCTTAAATAATCCTTTGATTTTATCAAGTTTATCTTGAAATGTTTTTACGGAATACCCTCTTTTCATGGCTCGAAGAATCGTATCACTGCCACTCTGAAGTGAAATATGAAAATGTCTACATACTTTCCCAGAATTTGCGATTCTTTCCAATAGAGGTGCTGTAATGTCTTTGGGATCCAATGAACTTAAACGGATGCGTCCCCCACCTTCCATTTGACATAGTATGTTGATCAGGTCGGCAAGGGATTCTTGTTTGGATAGATCCTGCCCCCATTTTCCGATATGAACGCCGGTTAAGACGATTTCCTTAAATCCGCTCCGGTTGAATCGCTCTGCTTGTTTGCAAATCTCATTCCTGGAAACACTGCGACTTGCCCCCCGCGCCAAAGGAACGATGCAATATGAGCATCGCCGGTCACATCCATCATGGATTTTAAGAAAGGCACGCGTATGATCCAAAAATTCTCCAGGATGGCTCACCGCTTTCTGTAATTGATCCACAGGCGTAATCAGGATCTTTGGAGAGGGCAGCTTTCCAGGATGGATAAACCAATCGAATAGATGCAGTTTATCTTCAGTACCGAGAATATAGTCCACTCCCGGGATTCGGGCAAGTTCATGTGCAGCGACCTGGGAATAACAGCCGGCGACAATAACTGTGGTCGTCGGATTCTTCTTTAAGATATGACGAATCGTTTTCCGGCATTTGGAATCACTTCTACCTGTTACTGTACATGTATTGATGAGAAAGACATCGGCATCTTCGTCCACAGCAACCACACGGTAGCCATGGTCAAGGAAATTGTTGACCATCCCAGCCGTTTCCGACTGATTCAACTTACATCCCAATGTAAAAAATGAAACGGTCTTCATATCCCTAAATAGAAGGAGCTGAGCTTGTTAGCCCAACTCCTAAGCAAATTTTTCAATCAAGAAACTTCTTGTGATAACGACGAGAGCCTCAGGTTTAAGATGTAGATTCCTCTTCCTGTTTCTCACCGGCCGCTTCAGCAGATTCTGTTTTTTGCACGTCGGCTGCCGGTTCCGTGGCTTCGGTTTCTTCTACTGACTTCTCATCCTCTTTTTCTTTGGAAGTATCCTCCTCTGCACCAGGGGGTGTCGCTTCGGCCTGACTTTTGGTTTCTTCAGGTTCTTCCTTATCTTTCTTTTCTTTCTCCTCAGTCAATTCACCAGCAACATCGGCCAAAGTCGACTTTTCTTCCTGTATATTCATAAAACTATCGACCTCTGCCTTCTCTGCCTGCTCACCCTTCTCCTGTTCCAGCTCCAATAATCGTTTCTTGGACAAGACCACCCGTTTGTTCGTGCGATCGAATTCAATGACGACAAAATCCGAATCATCACCTTCCTTATAAGTCTGGGAGACTTTGGCCATGGATGTTTCTACTAATTGTGATAACGGGACAAAACCTTCGAGTCCCAGGGGAAGTTCCACAATGAGACCTTTCTCGACAAATCGAATCACTTTTCCAGACGTTAAGGTGCCCACTTTGTACGCTTCTTCAAATGCAGGCCAGGGATCGTCTGTCAACTGATTATATCCCAGGGATACACGGCGTTCACCCTTATTCACATCGAGAACCACAACTTCAATCTCTTCACCTTTCTTAAGGACTTCACTGGGATGTTTAATTTTTCGGGTCCAGGAAAGATCTGAAATATGAATGAGGCCATCTATGCCCTCTTCCATTTCGACAAAAACCCCAAAGTTCGTCATATTTCGTACGCGACCCATGTATTTCGATCCAATGGGATACTTCTCTACGATATCTTCCCAGGGATCGGGTGTTAATTGTTTAATCCCCAATGAAATTCTCTTTTTATTCTTATCCACAGATAGTATCTTTACATCAATGACCTCCCCCACATTGACAATCTTGGATGGGTGAATTCCGTGACGTGTCCAAGACATTTCAGAGACGTGAATAAGTCCTTCGACACCCCTTTCTAATTCGACAAAGGCACCATAATCCGCGATAGAAACGACCTTCCCTTTAACAATCTGTTCCTCCGGATATTTTTCACCGATGGACTCCCATGGATGGGGCTGGAGTTGTTTGATCCCCAATGAAATTCGATCCTTGGAATCATTAAAATCCAATATCATGACTGTAATTTTTTCATCCAGCTTAACGATTTCCGAAGGATGATTGATACGTCCCCAAGAGAGATCATTGATGTGTAACAGACCATCAACACCACCCAGGTCAACGAATACACCGAAATCGGTAATATTTTTAACCGTGCCTTCTCTTAGCTGTCCTTTCTCCAGGTCATCCAGTACTTTTTCGCGCTGTTCTGCCATACTTTCCTCTAACAATGCGCGACGAGAAACGACAATATTCTTACGTAACTTATTTACCTTTACTACTTTAAATGTAAAGATTTGTCCAATAAGTGCATCAAAATCCCGAATTGGCTTGACATCGATTTGAGATCCTGGTAGGAAGGCATCTACACCCATAAGATCGACTACGATACCACCTTTGATCCTTCGAACACACTTGCCCTCAATCGTTCCACCCTTCTCCTCTATATCTACGACCTTATCCCATAGCCTCATGAAAGTCGCCTTTTTCTTTGACAATACGAGTTGCCCATCAGCATCCTCGATACTATCAAGAAAAACTTCGATACGATCTCCAACTTTAACTTCAGAAGGATCTCCAAATTCCTCCAAGGAGATAGTGCCTTCAGATTTAAAACCAATATCTACAAGCACTTCCTGGTCTGTAATGGCGAGTATTCTTCCCACAACAATCTCACCCTGACGAATATCACTTAGCGTACGATCGTAAAATTCAACAAATCGGTTATATTCATCCTCAGAGTATTCTTGTCCTTCCATCTCCATAATGTTGATGGATTCAATTTCTTGCGCTTGATTCTCTTCCTTCGCTTCTTCTGAAGTTTGTGAGTCTGTCTCACCTCCTTCCATTGGTTGAGTCGGATTGTTCAAATCCGTTATTTCTTCGTTTTGTGGTTTTTCCGCGTCCACCATAAAAAGTTACCTCCTTTTCTATTTGCTAACCCTTTCGGGTTTTTCTCATTTTCATAATTTGTAATATGACTTTGAATTTCTTTCAATTGCCACCGCGGTGTTGATGCGCCCCCCGATATACCTACGCTAACACAATTCATTAACCAATTTTTATCAATCTCCCTGGGTTCCTCGAGTCTATACGA
>CAZYTI010000581.1:0-3823 GCA_964650065.1 uncultured bacterium | reverse complement strand
GACGGATTTTTGACTTCCTCGGCGACACTGGCTATTTTGGTAAGTCCCCCAAATGAAACAAAAACCAGACCTACCGTTGAAAAGACGGACCCTAATCCATTCGGCATGAATGGAACATATCGATCCGGATGCGTGGAAACGAATCCTCTTCCGATGTAAAGGACAATAATCGCTATTAGAGTAATCACCAATATGATTTGAATACGTCCGGTGAGTTTAACACTCAGGATGTTAAAAAGTGTGAAAAGCACACAGGCCGCGACCGCAATCAATTTGATTTGCATCTGAGTAACATGAGGCACCAGGAGGGTCGCAAAAGCACCGATACCCACAAGGGCAAAAGCACTCTTGAGACTCAAAGAGAACCAATTGGCGAAACCCCCGAATGTGCCTAATGCCGAACCCAGGCTCCTCTCTATAAAAAAGTAAGTTCCCCCGGCTTTTGGCATCGCCGTGGAGAGTTCAGCCTTTGCCAGCATGCTTGGAATGATCAAAACGGCTGCCAGGAGATAGGCAAGTATCATCGCAGGTCCGGCCATAGCAAAGGCCAGTCCGGGAAGGACGAAGAGACCGGAACTGATCATGGCACCGGTACCAATCGAAAAGACATGCAGCAAATTTAGGTCTTTCTTTAATCCCATCACTTTCTCTGGGTTTCGATTCTAAATCGCATTATACTATTGAACGAAACAGGATGTGTTCATACGATAATAATGTACGATATTTTAGAAAAAAATCAATGAAAAATAATCTCAAACCAGATGAAGTCTTTGATATTGGGAAGGCTTTAATTTTTCATATTTATTGGACTATTCAAATAAATTTATTAAATTGCATAAAATGATTGTCCATATCAATAAGAAACCAGTAAAACGCTGATGCCAATTATTTTCAAGACACCTGCCCACGAGATCGAACTCACAAACCATCCGAGCATGACTCTCCTCGACCTCGCACGACATCACGGCCTGTTCCTGAAATCGAGCTGTGGTGGCAAGGGAAAATGCGGACGCTGTCAGATCGAGTTGATAGAGGGCCGATTTCTCGTCGGTGATGAAACAATTATTGTATCAAGGCCTCATTCCTGTAAGGCATTATCATGTATAACCCGGGTACAGGGCGAGAATGGGATCGTCAAAATTCCACAAGATGCTTTAATTGAATCGGCGGGCCAGATCATCGATGACTTCACGCTTAAGGACTATGTGCATCAGCCATCATCGAGGAAATACTGTCTTCAAATCCCCGAGGCCACCATCGAGAATCAACGGTCAGATCGTCAGCGTGTGGAAGATGTGCTGGTGATACAGGCATCCATCGAGAAACCCCAATTCCCCTTATCTGTCCTGCGAAAATTACCCGATGCATTGGGCCAGGGCAAACAATCGATCTCCTTAACACTGGGACGCATCTTCGATCTCTGGTCCATCATAGACATTGAGCCCGGCGATACGACCCACACCCTTTACGGCATAGCTATGGATATCGGTACGACCACAGTGGTTGGACTGTTGGTCGATCTGAACCAGGGCGATATCATCGGTAAACTTTCATTAAATAATCGACAAAAGACCGTGGCAGAGGATGAGATTTCACGAATTTCGTATATCCAATCCCAGAAAGAACTCGACCTGCAGAGATCCCATTGTGAAACATCTCTGTGACGAAACCGGTGTCGAACCGAAAGCAATCTGCCGAATGACCATTTCCGGGAATACGATCATGAGCCATTTGCTCCTGGGGATCAATCCCGGAAGCATCGGGAGGGCCCCATTTCAACCATTGACACATACACCTGGCGTGTTTTTAGCCTCCGAAGTTGGACTCGGAATCGCTCCTGCAGGAATCGTAGATATCATGCCGTCAGCCTCGGGATACATAGGCGGTGATATGACTTCTGACATCTATGTCTCCAAACTAAAACAGGAGGACGGGCTCTCAGTACTCATCGATATCGGGACCAACGGTGAAATCGTCATGTGTGAAGATGGGAAAATGACCGCATGTTCTACCGCGGCAGGGCCTGCCTTTGAAGGATATGGATTATATCACGGATGCCGGGCAACTGTGGGTGCCATCGAAAAGGTTAACTTCGACGATAACGATCATGTTCACATCCAGGTCATTGGAGGGGGGAAAGCCACAGGAATTTGTGGCACGGGTGTGATTGATTTCATCGCGGAAGGACTGAGAATAGGCTTGTTGAACCCAAGGGGTAAATTTAACACCGATTTGCTTAAAAAGCGAAACTTAAATTATACAATTAAAGAAAATAACAACAGCTTAAAAGCCTGTATCGTCGCTGGACAAGAGGACTCGGCCCTCCAGGAGCCCATCGTCATGACCGAACGGGACATTTCCAAAATCCTCCAGGCCAAGGCCGCCATATTCGCCGGTATGAACATCTTGTTGAATCTTCAGAATAAAACATGGCATGACATCGAGAAGCTTGTACTTGCAGGCGGTTTTGCCAAACATATCAATCCCACCAATGCTATCGCCATCGGACTCCTTCCCCCAATCCCCGTGGAACGGATCGAGGTCATGGGTAACGGATCCCTGGCCGGCGCCTTTCTGGCCCTCCTCGATCCAACGGCAGTGGATGAAATGAATGCCATTTCATCCACCATCGATGTTGTCGAGCTAAATATGCATGAAGAATTCCAGACGGTTTAAATTGACGCCTTATCCCTGCCCACCCGGGATGGGGAGGTCTGAACTTGATATTCTAACGGTTGAATATGTAACTATTCGAACGGTAAATCCTAAGTTTTAAAAGAATCAAAATAGAGGGCTGCCTTCAATATTATCCACTGTTTCTAAATCCGATGGTTCTATTCTTTCTCGGTACCGACCAATCACATCATCCATATTCCACTTTTTCACAACCCAAAGATAAGCCAGCGCTTTCCTTCGGTCCGATTTTTTGTAAAATAGATATGCTTCGATAAAACCTTCGGCAATCGCTTCCATATCTTTCCGTGTTAAGTTTCCTGGCTTACCCTCAAGAGACGGAACCTGGACCTTGTTGCCAACGGACAATAAATCCGGATTTGGTATGTTGTCTAGATTCACTCGATAAATATTTGGCCATAATCTGCCTCGATTGTAGAAGACCTGAGATACGGTCCATAATTTTTCACCCGCCCGAACCGTGTATTCTCCGCCAGGCGTTCCTGATGTGCCAACGGCTGCAGCAGGTTCTTCTTCAGGTTGTTCTGTTTCTTCAGGCTGTTCATCGGCTGCCGTCTGATCCGGAACTTCTTTATCGACCTGTTCAGTATCTGCAGATTCCACAATTTCCGTTACTGAATCCTCTCGGGAAGGCCAGAAAATAATAGCAAGAACAATAATGAGTATAGGAATGACCAGCAACAGCCATTTGTTGGAATGTTTTTTTTCCTCCTCCTCTACTGCTGAAGGTGCTTCGGATACGGACTCGATCAATGGTTCTTCCGGTTCACCGGGAACATCAACATGCTCAACCTTAGCTGACGCAATCTCACCTTCCAGAATTTCAGCCTGCAGATGGGCGTAATTCCGATTGATATACTGTCTTAAATCTGCCTCTGCCTTGAAATTGATACTGCTTTGGGCCGGAATCTCCATCGCCTCCCCGGTTTGAGGATTTCGTCCGGGTCTGGCTTTATGCCATCCCAATCGAAAACGTCCCAGACCAGGAATATTGGCATGACCATCCCTATCAAGCCCTTCCCTGGTCACATTACCCATTTCAATGAGAAGGTCGTGTACCAATCGTTTCGAGGTCCCGGTTTCCTCTGCGATCCTATCCACCAGATCGGAAAATGTTATTTTCTCATTC
>CAZYTI010000580.1:0-3825 GCA_964650065.1 uncultured bacterium | reverse complement strand
TCATCGTTCACATGAGCTTTGTCTAATGCTTCATAGTATTTGAGACGTATACTGACCGGCAAAACAGCCGCCGGGAAGCCATGTTTCATTAGTTCGAGATTCATGAGAAGCCGTGCCGTTCTACCGTTGCCGTCGATAAAAGGATGGATTTTCACTAAATCACAATGTGCTATGGCAGCCAGTTCAACAGGATGTAATTCCGTCGATTCTTCATCATACCATGCTAAAAATGCTTCCATCGCTTCCGGCACATGCAGAAAATCGGGCGGTATATGCTCAGCACCCGAGATAGTCACATTCACATTGCGCCAAACACCTGCATTATCATCATCTATATTTTTAAGGATCAGGCTGTGGATTTCTTTGATCTGCCTGAGAGAAAAGACCTCCTTATGCTTCACAATTTCTTCAACATACAGAATTGCCTCTCGATGATTAATAGCCTCCAGGTGTTCCCGCATCGTCTTGCCGCCCACGGTAATACCCTCCAGCACCACCCTGGTTTCTTTCAGAGTAAGTGTGTTCCCCTCAATAGCATTGGAATTGTACGTCCACTGCAAAATCAGATCTTCGTGAAGATTCTTGACAACCGCCACCGGTAATGGCCGGTAGGAATCGAGTTTTTGCTTGAGTGTATTGAGATTCTTAAAATATTTATGTTCATGCATGGTGAATCTCCTATTTAACCACGGAACACACGGAATACACTGAAACTATTTCTTTGTCAGTGTATTCCGTGTATTCAGTGGTCTTGTTCCTTGGCTCACAACACAATTCGTTCAACTGTCGCTTTCGGATAATGCCCAAAATTGACCAGCAATCCTAACCTCATTCCAGCAGCCTTCAAATAATTAAACAACTGTGCTCGGTGTTCATCAGTCACATCTTTGACTGCTTTGAGTTCAATGATAACTTTGTCAAAGCAAATGAGATCGGGTCTGTATGTTTGTTTTAATTGATCACCTTTGTAATGAAGTTCCAATTCCCTCTGAGACTGAAACGGGATACCGCGAGATATCAATTCCCTTTCAAGACATTCCTGATAAACCGCCTCTAGAAAGCCACATCCCATCTCACGATAAACCTCATACACGGCACCTCGGATGGCATAAGTCTCATCTTTATAGATTAATTCTGTATTCAAATCACATCCTTTTTTTTAACCACGGAATACACGAAATACACAGAAATTATTTTTTTCCGTGTATTCAGTGTATTCCGTGGTTATTCTTTTTCCCCCAGCCACCCCCACCCGGCGTCTCTAAAATCATCCGATCACCGGGATTCACCACGCATCCATCGATGGAATCGAGATGAACAACCTCACCCGACGATCGAACCACGAACTGTTTTGCCGGCAGACCCGGTTCTCCCCCCATGAGCCCATAGGGACCTTCCCTTCGGTGCTGTCCTAAGACTGAGAGCGACATTTCTTTTAAAAATGTTATTTCCCGTACGACTCCATCGCCGCCGTGATACTCTCCCTGTCCCCCGGAATTTTCCCGTATGCCGAACCGTTCCAATCGGACCGGATACCGGTGCTCCAGGATCTCCGGATCGGTAATCCGTGTATTGGTCATGTGACTGTGGATCCCATCGGCACCATGAAAATCGGGTCCGGCACCACAACCGCCGCAGACCGTCTCATAGTAACTGGTCTGATCCGTACCAAACAGGGTATTGTTCATGGTTCCCTGACTGCAGGCCACCAGGTTCAGCGCCTTGAGCAAGGTATCCACCAGTCGCTGACTCGTTTCCACATTGCCCCCCACCACGGCCGGTGCCTGGAATGAATCATCCGGGAATGGTGGGTTCAATATGCCCGGTGGGATTTCTAAATGAATGGCCCGCATGAGCCCCTCGTTCAGGGGAAGCGGCTCATTCACCAATAACCGTAAAATGTAGATGACCACACTACTGACAATCGCCGGAGTCGCATTTAAATTTTTAGCATGCACACCTGCTGAACCCGTAAAATTTAGAACCGCACCATCTCTTTCTATTTCGAAACGGACGATCAGGGGTGAGCCATCATCCAGCAATTCCTCCGCCCTATAGGACCCATCAGGAATCCGGCGAAGTGCACTCCGGATCTTGACCTCCGCGTGATTCTTGAGCATGTCCATATAATGCCAAATGGTCTCTATTCCGTACCTCTGAGCCAACGCCGACAGGGCCGATTCACCGTTACGATTTGCTGCGACCGCAGCCCGCAGGTCGGCCATATTTTCCTCCACGGTACGCGTGGGATAGGGTGAATCTTGCTTCAATAAGGCATATAACGCATCCCAATGGGACTTTCCATTTCTGAATAAGTGCATGGGAGGAATAACAACCCCTTCTTCTGCCAGCGATGATGCATCCGGGGGCATGGAACCGGGCCTGGTCCCGCCGATCTCGGCATGATGAGCCCTATTGGCCACGTATCCCAATAACTGACCATCCGGTATATAAACAGGTGTCACCACTGTAACATCGGGTAAATGCGACCCCCCATATCTGGGATGATTGGTTATGATCACATCCCCCGGCTCCATGGATAGAACCTGATTCAACTCTCGAACACAGAGGCCCATGGAACCCAGATGAACAGGAATATGTGGTGCATTGACGACCAATTCCCCTTTGTTGTCCAACAATCCGCACGAAAAGTCCAGCCTTTCTTTCACATTGGTTGAAACGGCCGTCCGTCTCAACATTTCGCCCATTTCCTGAACAATCGTTCCAAAACGATTGGTGAATAATTCCAATCGAACCACCTCAGGTTGGATGGATTCGACCTTTTTCACCCGATGTGATTCCCGTTGAAAAAGGAGTCCCCCGGCCTGATCTACGACGATCCGCCATCCATTCTCCACGACTGTCATGCTGTGGCGTTCGACGACCAGGGCCGGCCCCATTATTTCTACTCCAGGATTAAGGTTGGCCCTTTCAAAGAGGGGAACAGACTGCCATTCTCCATTAAAATAGGCCTGTGTATGACGTAACGGCATCGTTCCGATAGTTTTGGATTCACAAGGACGAACCACATCGTCATGTTGTCTCGAAGAAACAACGATCCGGATGGATTCCACTTCGATACGCCGTCCTTCGGACCAATGGCCGAAAATCGTTTCATATTGGCTTCGAAAAGCATCCTCCAGAGGAGTATTCTCATTGAATTCAACCTGAACGACGGAATCCTGTCCAACAAACCGGAGGCTCACAATTCTTCGCCGGACCAATATATGCTCTCGGTTTACGCCCTCATCCATCAGCATGGATTCGGCCTCTCCGACCAATTCCTCAATCCATTGATGAACTGAGGCTTCAACCTCTGCCAAAGGTTTTAAAATCTGTCGCTCTGCGAAACGTTCGATGACGGCATGTCCCAGTCCCAGGGCACTCAGCAGACTGGCATCTTGAGGAACCAAAATCGTATCAATGCTGAGTAAATCGGCCAATGCACAGGCGTGTTGTGCGCCTGCACCTCCGAATGCGACCAGGGTATACTCCTGGGGATCATACCCTTTGCGGATAGAAATCCTTCGGATGGCATCAGCCATCCGCTCACTGGCAATATCGAGAAATCCTTCCAACAATTTTTCCCGATCTGTATCCTGATTCTGTGCCTCGGCGACCTTAGCCAATATGTGACTAAAGGCGTGATTGGCCGAATCAATATCGATGGGAATCTCAAAACGGGAAGAATCGAGCCGTCCCAACAATAAATTCACGTCTGTGAGTGTCAGTGGTCCACCGGCACCATAACAAGCAGGACCCGGTTGGGCACCACTACTCTCCGGTCCGACATGCAACTCAGTCCCATCGTAACTACAAATCGAA
>CAZYTI010000579.1:0-3829 GCA_964650065.1 uncultured bacterium | reverse complement strand
ATGGCATTTAAGTCATTTTGACCGGTCCGATACCCAGCCGGATCCCGGAGATCACGGTTTTGATCACTGGTTCGCTACATCCGTGAATGCTTTTGAAGGTCCTCAGAATCCAGTAAAATTTTTCCGGAATGGCAAGAAAGTGCCGAAAGTAGATGGCTGGTATTGTGATGTTATTGTCAGAGAATCGCTTGACTGGCTGAGAAATCGTCCTGATCCGGAGAAACCGTTCTTTTTATTTGTTTCCAGCCACGAACCTCATACACCGCTTGCACCTCCGGAGAACTATAGCAATATGTATGATAATCAGGAAGTGGATAAACTGGAAAAAACGATCGAATATGGAAGAGTGGAAAGACCGGATAGAGAGATATCCCAAAATAAGAAATATTTTTACGGTACTGTCTCTCAACTGGATTCTGCCTTTGGAAATTTAATGAAAGGGATTGATGAACTGCAGCTAACGGAAAATCAACTGGTTTTCTTTACAAGTGATAATGGACCGGAGAGTCCGGTTAATATGCAGGAATCAAAGGGCGAGTGGGATGATCCCATTCGGGATAGATGTTTCGGAACTCCCGGTCAATATCGTGGAATGAAACGCTTCACCTATGAGGGGGGACATCGGATCCCCGGTATTATGCGCTGGCCGGGAAGGATTAAACCGGGATCCATAAGCGATGAATTTATAAACGGAACAGACATCCTGCCGACGTTATGCGAATTGGCAAAAATACTGGTTCCAGAGGACCGCACGATTGATGGAGCGAGTATTACTCAGATATTTTCAGGTGGCAAAATTCAACGGGACATCCCTCAGTGCTGGTTTTTCCCTGCCCATAGTGATGCTTATGGTTATATTCCTCAAATGGCAATGCGTATAAATCAATATTCTCTTCTGGGTTGGTTTACTCATAAGAAATCAGACGAAAGATATATGGATTGGCTTAAAAAGGCAAAACTTACAAAATTTGAATTGTATGATTTAACTGCCGATAAGCAGCAGCACAGGGATATATCTGCAGACAAACCCGAAATCATGAAGACGATGATTCCGCAGATGAAAGCGCTCTGGACAGATATCCAGGATGATGCACCGTATCTCAGTAATTGGAAGGCAAAATAAATAAGAATCAAGTTTCTGAAGAAAGGGATTTACATTGAAGAATCAGAACCGCAGAGAATTTGTAAAATCGATTACATCCGCCTCAGCCTCCCTTGCAGTTGCTTCTCAACTCGCCTTGTTAGGTTGTTTTGCAGGGAACAAATCCCGTCCCAATGTTATTCTGGTTATGACTGATGATCAGGGATATGGAGACCTTGGATGTCATGGCAGCCCTTACGTAAAAACGCCTTCCCTGGATCAATTGTATCAAGAGAGCGTTCGTTTAACCAATTTTCATGTCGACCCATGCTGCGCACCTACGCGAGCTTCATTACTGACTGGACAATATTCGGCGCGTTCCGGTGTTTGGCACACGATTGGAGGAAGATCGCTTCTGCAAAAGGATAAGGTCACAATGGCCAATGTGTTTCAATCCTCCGGGTATCGAACCGGTATTTTCGGGAAGTGGCATCTGGGCGATAATTATCCATTCAGACCCCAGGATCGAGGATTTGATGAAGTTTTAGTCCATGGAAGCGGTGTTGCCGGCAACAGGTGGGATTATTGGGGGAATGATTATTATGACGATACCTATTTACGTAATGGAAAGCCGGAAAAGTTTGAGGGCTACTGCAACACAATATGGTTTGATGAAGCGATTAAATTTATTAAGAGAAATCAAAAGAGACCGTTCTTTTGTTTTTTGTCGACAAATATTCCACATGCACCTCTTAATGTTGAAAAAAACTATTCCGAACCTTATCTTTCTCAGGTTTCTGAGCGATTGGCAAAATACTACGGAATGGTTACAAAATTTGATGAGGATTTAGCGAGGTTAAGAAAAGAAATTAAGGATTTAAAATTAGAAGAAAATACAATATTTATCTTTTTAACTGATAATGGCCCATGTCCGTGGTTTGGAGGAATTAAAATTGATAATGATGGTTTTGTTGAAGAAGGATACAGCGCAGGAATGCGAGGTGGAAAAATCTGGGGTTATGAAAACGCTCATCGTGTACCTTGTTTCATTCGCTGGCCGGCAGGAGGTATAGAAGGCGGGATAGATATTGGAAACCTATCAGCACATTTTGATTTATTACCAACATTAATCGACTGCTGCGGATTAAAAGAGCCTAATGAAGTGACATTTGACGGTATAAGTTTAATGCCTATTTTAACGAATCAAAAAAGAAAATGGCCAGAGCGAACGATCTTTGTGCATAATCAGAGAGTTGATTTCCCGGTAAAATATAAAGAATATGAAGTGTTAACTGAACGCTGGCGGCTGATTAATCCCTATAAAAAAGAGATAGAAGATATGGAAGGTTTTAATTCGGGAAAACCTTCCGGAGAAATCCGCTATATAAATGATCCAAATTTATTTGAGCTTTATGACATCACTCAGGACCCGGGACAGAGACGAAATATTGCTTCAAAATATCCTGAAATTGTCAGGGAACTGAGCCGGAAGTATGAAGAATGGTGGGAGGATATCTCTTCAGGTTTTGATACATATTGTGAGACGATTGTCGGATCAAATTATGAAAATCCGACAACTCTTTATTCTCATGATGCTCACAGGAAAGGGCGGGAAAGTATATGGGTGATTTATGTAGAAAAAGATGGAAAATATAAGATTAACCTATCCCGCTGGCCGCAGGAATCAAATAAGCGCATATCCGAAAACAAAAAAGGTGACAAAACATTTGTAATAAAGAAAGCAGGATTGAAATTAGGAAACATCGATACCTCAATGGAAGTGACATCAGAGATGAAATCAGCAAAATTTATTGTTTTTCTAAAAGCTGGTACGACTTGCCTGCAAGGCTGGTTTAAGGAACATCAGACTAATAGAACAATCCAGGCCAATTTTGCTTATATTGAACATCTTGGACCAGCAGATCTAATTTCTGTTGAAGGTTATCAAGCCTCTGAACCAAATCGATTGTTAAAAAGATAAAATTTACAGAGGATGTTATAACCTGGAATTCAATCAAAATGCTTCTCTGAACTTAAAATATTATTACATTACAGGAGGTATATTATGCGAAAACAAATGTTATTGACTTTCTTTCTCATTGCACTCATTGCCATTGGGGCTTTCGCACAGAAAACACCAATAAAAGAGGAGCAAAAAAAGAGTAATAAATCCATTTTTGCCGAACAGAAGTTCGTCGAGACGCAGCACAGTGTCCGCATTAATGGAAAAGAATTGCGCTATACGGCGATACCCGGTCAAGTCGTCCTTTGTCGCCCGAACGGTGAGCCCAGGGGAAATATGTTCTTCGTCGCCTACACACGCGATGGTGTCTCCGACATGCACTCCAGGCCGATCACGTTTTGCTACAACGGTGGCCCAGGTTCCGCCACAATCTGGCTTCACATGGGCGTACTCGGTCCCAAACGAGTCCAAATGGCGGAAGAAGGATTCCAACCGGCGCCGCCCTATCGTCTCGTAGTTAATGAGCACTCACTCATTGATGTTACTGACATCGTTGCCATTGATGCGATGTCGACGGGTTTTAGTCGAGCTGTCCAAGATGAGGACCCAAAACAGTTCCATGGTGTCCAACAAGACATCGAAGCCTTCTCCGAATTCATCCGTCTTTACATCACTAAGTTCAACCGCTGGTCGTCGCCGAAGTATCTGCTTGGGGAAAGCTACGGTACGGTTCGGTCGGCAGGCGTCTCACAGGAGCTCCAATCGAATTACGGCATTGAGCTCAA
>CAZYTI010000578.1:2626-3830 GCA_964650065.1 uncultured bacterium | reverse complement strand
CTGGTGGGCTCCAGCCGAGAATGACGAGGAGCCTTGGGTGGTTTTTGACCTTGGATCCGCCTCCAGGCAGCAGTTCATCATTGACTCTTCACGGCTTCTATTCTTACTGCCGAACAGGCTCAAGGACGACCACGTCCCGACAAGAGCCCGAAAATACAAGATCGAAGTATCCTCAGACGGTGAAACTTTTACGACAGTCGTGGACAAAACCAAAAATGACCGGGACAACGCGGTTGAGTTCGACGAAATCGTGCCGGTCAGGTGCCGTCACGTGAAACTGACCATTACCGGCTGGCCGAAGGACCTTCCGTGTGGAGTGATCGAATTTACGGTTTTTGGCACGCCAACACCCCCTTAGGCCCAAAAAGTATTTAATCCCGCCCTGCTGCGGGACGAGTCATTGTTAAGGCCAATATTATGGTACCGAAACTTGACTCAAAATTAAGAATGCTATCGTGATAGAAGGTTTAATGATGTTCCGAATACTCAATGGGGAGAATTGCGAATATTATCGGGAGGCAGCTTGACGGATGGACTAAATCAATCCCACGGGCTTTTTATTTTTTGAAAAACTAGATGCCCAACGGACTCTTATTTCTTCCACACGATTTTAACCATTGGACCTTTTCAATTTAGAGTTTCCTTAAGAAACCAGCATCCAAAAGTAGTTTTTCTATAGGAATGACCGTTATGTTTTCATTGAGTGTATATATTTCCTGCCCCGGATAAATGATGTATCCTTTTTCAATATGTAAATCTTTCATACAGGATGTCAGACCTTTAATCAACCTTTTACCCGGTGCAGAATGAAGTTTAATTTCAAAAGGAATGAGATGACTACCAACATCAATCAGCAAATCCACCTCTGCACCTCTTGCTGTTCGCCAGAAATAAAACTGAGAACCCGGGATATACAATGAAAAAAGTGCACATATTTGTTGGATAACAAACGCTTCCCAGCTATGTCCCCGTGCAGGATAAGTTTGAAGCTGTTCCAGATCTCTTATGCCGGAAAAGAAGTGAAGAAGACCCGTGTCACGAAAATACACCTTGGGAGATTTAATAAGACGTTTGCCGATATTGCGGTAGTAAGGTGTTAATTTGCGTATAAGAAAGGTCTGTTCAAGAATATCAGTGTATCGATTCACAGTCTGGTAATTAACGCCCATTGAAGCAGCCAATTGCGAAGCATTCCAAATATTAC
>CAZYTI010000578.1:0-2616 GCA_964650065.1 uncultured bacterium | reverse complement strand
AACTTTGTCTTTTTCCAAAACACCAACTGCAGTAGCATTCCAAATATTACCGTTATAATGGGCAAGCATAGTCCATAAACGTCGCATGTTTGAAGAAGAGATATCGATACCAAGAACTGATAAATCTCGCTCAATGAATGTCCTGGTGAATGCATCAAACCAATCTATTAATGCATCATTATCTGTTGTTAAAAATGGGATAGGAAATCCTCCCTGGAACCAGAGACGGTTTAAATCATATGACCCATCTTTATGATGAATTTCTTGATATAAAAATGGTGTTAATTCCAGGAATGTTGTTCGGCCAGCAAGACTTTCAGAGATTTCTTTAATTAATTTTGGAGATGCGGATCCTAATAATATGAATTGTCTGTTCTTATTTTCCGGCTCATCAACGAAACTGCGTAATGCTGAGAAAAGAGGAGGGCATTGTTGTGCCTCATCAAAAATTACACGAGATGAAAGTTGTTTGAGACGTCCTTCGGGATCTTCAGACAGCGGCGTGAAATCAGATGTTTTTTCAAGATCAAAATATTGCCAATCTGAAAAGAGGTTCCTTATCAATGTGGTTTTTCCACATTGTCGGGGGCCTAAAATGGTGATAATGGGAAAAGATTTCAATTTTTCAATTAAAATTGAATTATGGGCTCTTTGAATCATGTGCGCAATATAACATTTACAATTGTAATTTGCAACATAAAAATCATAATGCAACCTACAAATATATGGCGTGAGGGGCGTGAGGGGGGGGATAAACCCTATCCGGATATTATTTACTTGAAATAATGCCCCGCCTGAGGACGGGCCTGCCCGCCTGCCATGTTCATATAATACGGATAATTCAATTCAGTAGGCCGGATGTTTTCATTACTCACTTTCCTTGGCAGAGTCATCTTCAATCTGTTCAAATCAAAGAAGGCATTAATAATTCAAATTTGTTTGCATAAGAAAGAACTTGAAATTTTAGAAAGGCAGAATCAGAAGAAACGATTGAATATTCAACATTTTGATCGAATTATCCTCTCTATTTTAAACAGAATAGGCAATATTAAAGATACTAGTTCAATCGTCAAGCCGGAAACTGTGTTGAGGTGGCAGAAAAAGTTGATCAAATGATATTGGACTTTTGAGAGAAAAAATCGTGTAGGAAGACCGCCTGTTGAGAGTGAGATTAAGCAGCTCATATTGAGGATGAAATTAGATTATTTTGTTCTCATCAATGAGAGACAGATTATGAATATTCTGAAAGAATACATAGCGTATTATAATTCAAAACGCCCGCATCAAGGGATAGATCAACAGGTGCCCTATGGATATAAGTCGCAGAATTATGGAAAAGTGTTGAAATTTCCTATTCTTGGTGGTTTATGTTATCATTACATGAGAAGTGCAATATGATGGATGGTGTTTAACGATACCGGTACCTATCTTTCCTCCCTCCGAGTTGGCAAACGCTGCCATTTTGGAAACCAAGGAATCCACATTACGGACGTTTGCCTTGAATTGTCGTTTGCTGTCTTCGCCACTGGCGACAAACTCAAGAAAATCATTGCAATCCATAAACTTCCTCAGTGGGCAGAAAAATGTGGTGTTTCTTTCATGATCACCCATTCGTCAATATAGAGTCATTGGATCTTCAGTTTTCACTTCCGACAAATTATTTTGTTCTTGATTTTAGTCCTTTTTTTTATAATTTGATAAATGTAAAAAATTATTAAATATCGGGATACGAATTGAGTTATACTTTTGAATGGGATGCAGAGAAATCGGAGTTGAATTATAAGAAGCACGGAATTACTTTTGAAGAAGCAAAAACGATATTTAATGATCCTTTGGCAATTACAATTTATGATCCGGATCATTCTCTTGATGAAGATCGTTTCATAGATGTAGGTATGTCGTCAAAGGGCAATTTATTGGTTGTTTCATATACAGAAAGAAACGATCATATTCGATTGATAAGTTCACGAAAAGCAACATTAAAAGAGATTCGAGCCTATGAAAAGTGAAAATGAGGATATGAAAATGCGAAAAGAGTATGATTTCTCAAAAGGTGTTAGAGGGAAACATTTTAAAAAATACAGGGAAGGCCATAAAGCTAAAATTACGGACACTAGTGGCAATGTTATAACACATGTTTTTACACCTGAAGACGGTGCAATCATGCTCGATCCGGATGTAAAACAACATTTCTCAGATTCCGAATCAGTGAACCGGGCGTTACGTTCCTTGATTCATCATTAATACCAAAGCAAAGTAAGTCTGATCTTTTTTTGCCTCAAGATATATTTCTTCGTCAAATCTTAAAATTAAAACTCTGCAAGACCGTGGGGGGGGATAAACCCTATCCGGACATTATTTACTTGAAATAATGCCCCCCCTGAGGACGGGCAGGCCCGCCTACCATGTTCATATAATACGGATAATTCAATTCAGGAGGCCGGATGTTTTCATTACTCACTTTAAATTATATTGCCTATGGAATCGAGGGTATAAAAACATCGGTAGAAGCTCCAAATATGAATGCACTTGCTGAACGTTTTATTGGTTCAGTACGTCAAGAAGCAATGGACTATTATCTGCTGATAAGTGAGAAACAGATTATAAAGATATTAC
>CAZYTI010000577.1:0-3833 GCA_964650065.1 uncultured bacterium | reverse complement strand
GGGACATCTCCCCCGTTACTTACCCACACGACATGGATTTGACACCTATTTCGGGATTCCTTACAGTAACGATATGGACAATGTTTCTCATTTGCCGGGGAGAGAAGAATTCTGGAATCCAAAAGTGGAATACTGGAATGTCCCTCTGATGCGTGATGAAGAAATCATCGAGCGCCCAGCAGACCAGAAAACCATCACCAGGCGCTATACCCAGGAAACCCAAAAATTCATCCGGGAAAACAAGGACAAATCCTTTTTTATCTATCTCGCCCATACCATGGTTCATGTTCCCCTTTTCGCCTCTAAAGATTTTCAAAATACAAGCCTTCGGGGATTGTACGGTGATACGGTAGAAGAAATCGATTGGGGTGTGGGCCAAATCCTCAAGACCCTGGAAGAGGAAGGGCTAAGCGACAACACCTTGCTGGTGTTCACATCGGACAACGGCCCCTGGCTCAGCTACAATGAGCATGGGGGATCTGCCGGTCTCTTGTTTGAAGGAAAAGGAACCACCTATGAAGGCGGCATGAGGGAACCGACCATCTTCTATTGGCCGGATCACATCAAACCGGGCGTCATCACGGATATCGGTTCTACCCTCGATCTCTTTTCCACTGTCTGCCATCTTGCAGGCGCTGAGGTGCCTAAAGATCGCATTATGGACAGTGTCAACCTGTTACCCACACTCCTGAGGGAAGAACCGAGTCCTCGTGAAATCATGTTCTATTACCATGGCACACATATCTATGCTGTCCGAAAGGGATCCTTCAAGGCCCACCTTATCACTGAATTCGCTTACAGGGGCGACAATGAAAAGCGGACCCACGATCCACCCCTATTGTTTAATCTGGAAATCGATCCCTCAGAAAAATACAACATCGCAAAGGACCATCCGGAGGTCATTGCGGATATCATGGAAGAGGTCAGACGGCACCAGGCCGATTTGGTGCCGGGCGAGGACCAACTGGCAAAAATTATTCGTACTGAGTCATTATGAAAGACGACGTCCTAAACACTAAGAATAAATTAATTTATTGTTTGTAACTATTCAGTCGTTAGGTGTTAGGTGACAAGTATCACGACATGTGTTACACTTCGATGTATCAGGACATATGTTACATAGATTTCCTATTGTTCTTTTGTATTTTCTAATCTTCTCGTAATTTATCATAGAGGTCATGAATATGTAGACAATTATGGATTATCAAGAGGAGTTAATTATATAAATATTAATATGTTTCGACCTCTTTATTATTTAAAGAACATGAACTGGAAATATGTCTGAACAATAATTGAATTGCTGAACTTAACCAATAGAGCATTACATCATAATAATTTGTAACACATGTCATGATACTTTTGGGTGTAACACATGTCGTGATACTTGTCAGTTAGGAGTTAGAGGTTAGCCATGACTAATTATAAAAATTTAATAATCTTACAAAAAGGAAGGGAATCAGTGATCTGGCTTATAAGATGAATGGATATATATACTCTTTAAAACGCTAACTCCTAACAGCTAAATTCTAATAGCTGTACACATTTTTTCATTTTTCCTTCGTGTCTTAGAGCCTTTGTGGCATATTTTTCTGTTAATAAGGAACTTGCATTGAAATACCTGAACCTGGTGGATTATTCTGTCATACTCATCTATTTCCTGTTTTTAATATCCCTGGGTAGCTATTTGAGGAAAAGGGCATCCCAAAACCTGGAATCCTATTTTCTGGGAGGCAGAAAATTACCCTGGTGAGCCCTGGGTGTTTCGGGCATGGCTTCCTTTCTCGATATTACGGGAACCATGAGTTTTACGGTGGGATTGATTGTACCGGCTTTCCTGCGGTTCTATTGGTGGCGCTTTCTGGTTTAAAAAATTGGGACCAAACCAGTTATGATCATATAAAACGGTGACCAACACCCATTCCTCAAAGAATATTGGGTGATCTTGTATAGTCCCAATTTTTTATTTTAATGCATCCAGTAGAATGCTTTGATAACTTCCATAATATCATTGTGTTTGAATGTCAATTCCCAATCACCGGTTCTCTTGGCACCGGGGTAGAAAGATTTCCGTTGAACCGTGGGTTCGTCCTTTAATTTAAGCACCATCGTATAGGGTGATTTTAATTTATAGGGCGTATATTTTCTCAGATTAATAAGCGCTTTTTCTACGCCTTCCGTAATCTTCTCTCTTGCTTTTTCCGGATGTAAATTTAAAGCGGCATTGCCCAGTCCTTTCTTGACAGCTACGGTTTCAACTTCACCAAACATCTCTCGAACCTGCTCGCAAATAGCCTGGTCACCCGCTACAAATACAACAGGTATATCATAATGACCCGCAATGAGCGCGTTGATACCGGCTTCAGGTAATGAGACACCATTGACTGAGATGTTAGTGACATTACCGGACATGGTATGCTCCAACATGGCATTGGGAGTGCCGGCTCTGGCATGATAGCCGATGAAGATAACCGCATCAAAGGTCTCATCGATACCCTCCATCATACTCAAGTGTCCACCCGACCAGTCACGCAGGAGCTTGGCATCCTCATGCAGCAAGTCGGGTAGAATGTTCCTGGCACTGCCGTGGGAATCCCTCACGAGAATATCCTTGGCCCCAGCTTTTTTCGCTCCCTCGATGGCTGCGTTGGTCTCCTTGGTCATGATTCTACGAAAATAGTCGTAATCCTTCCCGGTCCGACTCACCTCTTCCCAATGCACCACACCCGTAATTCCTTCCATATCGACAGAGATAAAAACCTTCAGTCCCTTCCCTCCCTGACCGAACGCCAAAGTGGCCATCACCATTAGCAGCATAATACATATCAGTAGTCGCTTCATCGCTCACCCTCCTCTTTTTTATTTTCTGTATTTTTTAATGGCTGCTTGACTGTATTTTCAACAATATAATAAACATTCTTCCAATCACAAGTTATTTCCAAAATCGACTAAAAAAATACAGAAAATAAAAAAATAATCTTGTTTATATCTCAGAAAAATATTACAATAGTAACGTAAAGATGCAAAAATTTCTTACATCAACCCTTTGGGAGGTCATACCATGTCATCAGAAATATCACGGAGACAATTTTTGAACACCAGCGCGGGATTGGGTGCAGGTGTACTCATGTTCAAGGGACCCCATGTGATCAGCGCCACGAGAAAAGGCCGTATCCCTCTTATCATTACGAGTCATACGAATGAGACAGGTAAAAATGCCATGCATGCTGGTTGGGAAATTCTATCAAACGGCGGCTCTGCCGTGGATGCCATTGAGAAGGCGGCCAATATCATCGAAGTCGACCCCGAGGATACCAGTGTCGGTTACGGAGGATTGCCCAATGAACACGGCGTGGTTCAGTTGGATTCATCCATCATGGACGGAAAGACATACAATGCCGGTGCCGTTGGCTGTTTGGAGAATATCAAGACGCCCTGCTCCGTTGCCAGAATCATCATGGAAAGGACCGATCATGTGCTTCTCGTGGGTAAGGATGCCCTGGAATTTGCAAAAAAGTGGGGATTCAAAGAGGAAAACCTCTTAACGGAAAAAGCGCGTCAAATCTGGCTCCGCTGGAAAGAAAGCCACAGTGACAGGGATGACTGGGGACCGCCCGATCATTTAAAAGAAAAGATAGAGGAAAGTGCCTTCTATGGCGGATGGCCCGAATTGGAGCATCATTACGGAACCACCAATGTGCTGGCCGTAGATGCCAATGGCGATGTCGCGGGTATCACGACCACCAGCGGACTCAGTTTCAAAATCCCAGGCCGTGTGGGCGATTCCCCTATTATAGGAGCCGGTCTCTACGTGGACAATGAGGGGGGTGCGGGCG
>CAZYTI010000576.1:2277-3841 GCA_964650065.1 uncultured bacterium | reverse complement strand
GACCGATGGCCGAAACAGGGACCACCAAAATATTTCTATTTCCTCTTTTAAATGCACTTTGAATTTCAGGATTATAGGGTAACCTGGGTGCAAAAAACCAGTTGGTGTTGATCAGATTTGAACTAATGAAATCAATACGTTGCGGACACACAGATAAATCGGCATGGTATCCTAATTCGACAAGAATTTTTTGTGTGGTATGAGATGTCTTTACACGTGGGCCACGAAAAGATCGAACAGGTTTTTGAATGATTTCATGAAGTATATGGGTAGCACGAGTCAAATAGTCTCTTTGGACTGTTTCTGATAAATTGGTATACTCCTCGGATTCACTGTGATTCAGGCCATGACAACCAATTTCGTGACCCATTCCAGAAAAGGTTTTAATTTGTGTTTTAAAACGAACGGCTACTTCCGCCACTGAAAAAAAGGTTGCGGTTATGTCCATTTTTGTGAACAAATCAGCTGATAACCGGAACGCTTTTATACGATTTGATTCGTCGATTTCAGGCGTTGGATCGACGTCACACGTAATCAGAATGGGGATAGATTGATTCATTTTCATTTTAATCTTTTGATTCTTCCAACCTTTTAATCACTTTCGCCGGTACACCAGCCACGACAGTATATGGCGGTACATCCTTACTGACCACTGCACCGGCCGCAACAAAGGAATGTTCTCCGATGGTTACACCGGGCAGAATTGTCGCTCTCGCTCCAATTGACACTCCCGTCTTAATTACCACGGACAGTTCTTTTTTGGGATATGCTTTCTTGAGACAAGGCCCTGTTCTTGAAGAATGAATCACAATGATGACAAATGGACCTATTCCGACATTATCTTCAATAGTCAAAAGCTCGGTTCTGCCTGAATCGAAGAGAAAAAATTCCTGACCGATATATACATTCTTACCAATATTTGCCTTAGCCATTTTCAACAATTTTATTCGGAGTCGATTGCCAATGGCATGTCTTCTGATTAGCTGCAGTACTTCTCTGTATATATGCTTAAAAGAAGAGTATCGTAAATTCATTCTTTCATTCCTTCTGAAGATCATATTGAATCACGGATAATGTTTCCGTATTGCCGGCCCCAACAGATTGGCAATGGGCACTGGAAGTTTCTTCCACAGTTTTGCTAACTGCTTTCGACTCGAACTGCGTTGACTCGTATCGGGTAATTTATTATTTAGTAAAAAATACTGATAATGTAACGGAATGGGCTTTGCCCCCCACCACTCTTTGAATTTAAACGTTCCACTCTCTCTGATACTTCTACCGAAATCGAAATAACGAAATCCTTTCTGACACCCCTTTTCAATCAATTTCCAATAAAGCACATATAAGGGAAACTGTTTCTTATATTCTTTAAGGGCATATCCTATTGTAGGTGAAATCTTATCCTTATATTCTCTTACGAGTAATGAGGCAATGGTTTGGCCTTGATGACGGATTCTGGCAATGCTATGAACATCGGGAAATTGATTAAAGATACTCTCGACATAATGACGGCTAATGACCGGAGTTCCCAGATCTCGTTGACCCCGGGCATATATTTTATAAA
>CAZYTI010000576.1:0-2267 GCA_964650065.1 uncultured bacterium | reverse complement strand
CAACTAAAAACCCATATCCAGAGCTAGTATGCTCATAGTCACAGTTAAAGTTTCAATAAGATCACTTAAATCAAACGGCATCTTAACCAGGTACATCATACAAGAATCAATTTTATAAAAATCAAGAATATCATCGGAATCCATTTCAATTTCAAAATTCTGTTCGAGACCTCTACGAATACAACGTCTCGAGTCTCTACGTATATTTTGAAATACTTTCTCCGAATCGGTATCGAGATTGACATGAAAAGTAAAATAGGTCTGGTTTGTTTGAAGTCGGGACCCGGCGAAAGGAGTTATGTGTCTCAACTCCATATATTCAACATTCAATCCTTTAGAAAGATTGATGGCATGATCCAGGAGCAAATTACCGGCTTCAGTGGTATCGGTGCAGAGACCTCCATAAACGGCAAATGGAATGGAAATGAGTTTTTTACCCAGCGCCCAATGTTGAACGTAAAAAAGAGGCAGAACTCCAATAATATCGTCATTGTTGATTGCCATCAAATAGATCGGTTTATACCCATAAACGCGCTCGATCAATTGTTTCCACCCGATCTTGTGAAAAAATGTGCCTTGGGAGTGACGTTCGCAATAGGCATCCCACGCATTTTCATAGACATCTTGATATTCTTCAATCCGCATTATTCACGCTTCCATTTTGTACTAAATATTGATAATATGTCGTGAGTGCATGAAAAGCCCAGGCCTGGCCCCACCTGATATAGGGAATTTTGTTGGTAAGGTATTTACCCCTTCGATAGTAAAAATAACCCGATTTGTCCTGCATATGATCAATGATCCAGCTGCTGATACGCTGGAGTAAATGGGTGTTATCCATAACATTTTGCAATTTGACAAATGTGATTAACGCTTGAATATTATGTGTATCGATGGGATAAACACGATCATGAAAATATTTGGGAGTACCGTTGGGCAGAAATAGGTGATTCGAGTAAAATTTCAAACCCCTTCTTAAATTATCACTATGCGACATATCATTCGTATAACTGATATAGTCATTCAAGGATTCCAAAACAAATCCCGTATGAAAATTGTCAATGTACTTTTGAACGTGTCTCTCGCCATAATACCACGCACCATCTTGCCTCTGTGCACTCATTGTGTAATTTACCGCCTTACGGGCATGCTCCCATAATTCCTCCTCTTGGGTAATGGAAAACACACGCGCCAGTAAACGAGCGGCTAACATATTGGCATTGTGGACCTTGGATTGATCCATAGGTGTATAGCTGAAGCAAATGGAATCATTCGTTTTTGTTAAATATTGATCCTTCAGTAAAAAATCACATGCACTTCGAGCAATATCGAGAAATCGAGAATTGTTCAGGGCTTCATAGGCATCGATGAACGCATCTGCGATGAAAGATGTATTCACCGTGGTCGGTGTTTCTTTTGGGAACAAATAGCGATAATTTTGCCAGTCAAAATTGTAGCCCCAGGAAAAATGTTCATAAGCACTGCATCGTAAATTGACGAGTAAAGATGTGATCCAATCAATTTTTTCCAAATAACATTTCTCTTGGGTAATGCAATACAATTTGACATATCCATATAGAAAGAGACCCAAACCTTTTGGATTGTAATCCTTTTTGATGAAGAACATGGGTCTTAGATTCAGTGGAAATCTTTTTAAAAATTGAGTAAACGCCATCCCCGGAATCCTCTTATTCATAGATAGGAATTTTAATAATTTGCTGTTCAAAGCATCGAATGGATCGTATCCTTTCAAATTAGTTGATTCGAGGTACCTTTCGAGTTTAAAAAGGGATGATTCAATTTTCTTAATATTTTCCAATATTTAGATTCCCTGGACAATTAAATTCTAACGATTTGAATGTCCATATTTTATCGACCTTTTAAAATATCGACGTAGCATCTCTTGAATATCTCCGCAACAATGGGTAAGTCATAGTGTTGCTTTACCCGCACTCGGTTGGCAATTCCCATTTGCTCTCTCAGTTCCGGATTGGAGATTAAACATTCTGTTTTGTCAAAAAGAGAATGAACATCTTTTGGGGACACTAAGAATCCATGCTTACCTTCAATAAGTATTTCTGGTACGGCACCCACAGATGTTGAAATGATCGGCAAACCCGCCGACATCGCTTCAAGGATCACCATGGGAAATCCTTCACCGTAACTGGGTAAGATCAATATATCGACTGAATTGAGTACCCGAATGATTTGATCTTTCTTCAAAAATCCCAGGAATGAGATATTCTTTTGAATACCCACTTTATTAC
>CAZYTI010000575.1:0-3841 GCA_964650065.1 uncultured bacterium | reverse complement strand
TTCGATGACCAGAATAATTTTTTATGCCACAAAGTCACGAAGACACAAAGTATTGATAGATTTGTTTAAGGAAACACAGTTAGTTTCATGAATTCCAACTTTTCTTGAGTATGAATAAATCAAATTTATTCTTTCCTTGGTGACTTTGTGTCTTTGTGGCGATTATCATGAATCATCAAGTTCAAACTTAATAAAAGGACAGATTATCTCTGAACCATTCTATAGTCGTTTTCAAGGCTTCTTCAAATCCCGATCTGTGAACATAGGATAAGTGCTCATCTGTTTTACCCATGTCGGCCTCCCAGAAGGGTGCATCGATCTTGCGAGGCTGGACTTTGTTCCACAATACTCTACTTTTTGAACCGGTCAATGTAACGATCTGCTCTACAACCTCGGATATCTTTTTCTCTTTTCCGGATCCGATGTTAAATGTCTCACCCCTGAATTGAAATGCTTTGTCGATGGCTCCTAAGTAGTAATCAACCACATCTCCGACATAAATGTAATCCCGTGTGGCCTCAGGATTTGAGAGTTCCAGTTCCTCATCTTTAAGCGCATGAGTAATGGCATAGGTCATCAACCTTGATCCATCATCGAAGGGACCAAAAGGTGAAAAAATTCTGAAATTGAGCATTGGCTTCTTTTCATACTTCGCGACCCTGTGGGCATAGAGCGTGGAAGCCACTTTTGTGACGCCATACATACTGATGGGTTCACAAATATCGGATTCTTTCATAGGATCTTTTTTGGGACCATATTCAGCCGAACTCCCGGTATTGATGAAACATTTGTAATTGATGTCGGCACAAGCATTGATGAGATTGAATGTACCGACGAAATTGACATCGATGACGTCTCTTTCAGGCATGGATATTCCACCGTAAATTCCTGCAGTGGCGAGATGGAACACGACATCCGGCTTAATTCCTATTACGGTTCTCTTTAACTTATCCCATTCACGCAAATCAACCACGTGATCGGTTAATTGATCGAGAACAGCCGACAACCTCCACCTGTTGGATGTCTCGCGCGTTAAGATATGGAGGTCGTACCCCTCTTGAACACATTTGATGGCTAGGTTGGCCCCGGTAAATCCGGTCGCACCGGTAATTAAGACCGTCTCACTCTGTTTCTTTGTCTGGGAATTCCCCATCTTATTCGTCTTCGTCCACGGGTTTGATGATCATATTGTTTCTGTATTCTTCCCTGTCGAGGAATGGGAACATGTCCTCTAAGGGTTTGGAAACCATCGTTCCATCGGCTCTTCGTTTTGATGAAACCGTCGGCATGACCAATTGGTTGGGTGGATTCATGACTTCACAGAGAACCGGCCCTTCATAATTGAGAACATCGTACAGCACATTGGCCAGTTCCCGGTTATTACGGGCTTTAAAATATTTCAGACCATAGGCTTGAGCTATTTTCTCGGACTCGGGTAGCGAGACACCGGAAGTGGCATCTGCCCCGATCAGACGTCCATTAAAATAGGAATTCTGGGTAAATCGCATGGAGAGATACCCATAATTGTTTAATACAAATATTTTCAAAGGCAGATGATTGTGAACAACGGTCTGAAGTTCCTGAATATTCTGTTGAAAAGACCCATCACCGGTGACACACATCACCCGCTTTTTACCCAATCCGACACTGATACCGATGCTCGCAGGAAGACTGTAACCCATGGTGGCGAAACCTCCGGAAGTAATGTAACGAACCCCTTTATTGATCTTGACGGATTGTGAACCCACAAAGAAAGCGGATCCTGCATCGGTTACCACCACATCATCGACACCCAATCTCTCAGAAAGCCGATCGAAGAAATAATAAATATTAATTCGATCCTCCAGGTCCGCATATTCAGGGAGACAAACAGGGTACCTCTCCCTCCAGGACAGGCAGGTCTCAGGCCAGGTTTGGTCAAAAGATACGCTCAGATGACTGAGGCGGTCGTCCACCTGGTCGATGAAAGTCTTGGCATCGCCCTGGATGAGGAGCTCGATTTGAATGGTTTTCTTTTTATGCGAAGCAATATCGATATCGACAATGACGATTTTAGCTTCTCTCGCAAATTGATCGAAATTGTAATTGGTCTCAGCCACAGGCAGGCTGGTTCCAATAACAAACAACAGATCGGAGTTCTGCACTGCTAAGTTGCCGGCCCTGTCCCCTTTGACACCGATACGGCCCACATACTGGGGATGGTCACTCTCAATTACATCGACACCCAAAAAGGTCGTGACCATAGGAATCTGATATTTTTCCGCCAATCTTAAAAGACTGTCTATCGCTCCCGAGATTCTTACTCCCTGCCCGGCCAATATAACAGGTCTCGAGGCGGATTGTAAGTATTGAACCACTTTTTCCATGGATTCTGAAGGGATCTTTTTCTCATTCTCCGGAGGTTCAAAACCTTTCAGTTGATCCGGATCAACGAGTGCACCCTGAACATCCAGGGGAACATCCAGCCATGAAGGACCCGGTCGACCCTCTTTGGCCATGTAAACAGCCTTTTCAAGATGATATCGGATGTCCTCAGGATCGTCGATAAAGGCTGTATATTTGGTAATGCTTTCCACGATAGGTATAATATTGAATTCCTGGTACCCGATCTGCCTTATTCCCGGGATCCCTGCTTTGTATATGGTATCCTTCCTTTTGACCTGGCCCGAGATATAGAGACTCGGTGAAGAATCCAGCCAGGCACCCGCCAATCCCGTGAGGGCATTGGTAGCTCCCGGACCCGTTGTGAAATATCCAACACCCAAATTGCCCGTCAATCGGCCGTAGGCCTCCACGGCCATGGATACGGCCTGTTCATGATGGAGGCAGGTCACACGGATATTCTTATGACAGGCAAGGCCATCGGTCAGATGCATTATGCCTCCACCAGACAACAGGAAAACATCTTTGACATCCTGCATGTAAATAAATGAGGCCATAAAGTCCGCGACCCTGATTTGATTCGAATTGTCATTACCCATAATATTTTTCCATTTTTGATAATGTCTAAAAACCAATTTCATCCTTCACGATGAAACTTGGACGTTGCTTCACTTCTTCATATATTCTGGCGATGTAAGCGCCGATAATCCCCAATAGGAAAAAAAGCATTCCAAAAAGAGACGAAAATACGAGAATGATGGTTGTAAAACCAGGGACCACCCTGCCATAAATGAAATAAAATATAATGTACAGGAAAAAGATGATGAACGATCCCATAAAGAGAATAAAACCCAATATGGTAGCCAACTTTAAAGGAAAGTACGAAAAAGACAAAATACCATTGAGAGCCACCTTGGTCATAATGGAAAAACCGGCTTTTGTATCACCGGCGAATCTGGGTGGTCTCTTAAAAGGAACACCGATCTGCTTAAAACCGGTCCAGGCAATCAGGCCCCTAACAAATTTATTTTTTTCTTCCATTCTATTGATCACGGTATACACTTTTTTATCGATCAGACGGAAATCGCTGGCATTCCGGGGTATGACCTTGTTGGTTAATTGATTGATGATTTTATAAAAAAGGGAGGACAATGCGCGTCTGATAAAAGAAACACCCTCTCTCTTATTTATCTGGCCATAAACAATTTTATATCCCTCTTCCCATTTTTGTAAAAATTGAGTTATAAGTTCCGGCGGATCCTGGAGATCAGCATCCATGAGTACGGTCGCATCACCATTTGCATATTTTAAACCAGCCGATATCCCGTCGTCCTTGCATCCGAAATTTCGTGATAACTGCAATATCTTAAACCTCTTATCTTCTTCGTGATATCGGAGCAACTTCTCGAAGGATGTATCAAACGAACCGTGGTCCACCATGATCATTTCAAAGTCGTAA
>CAZYTI010000574.1:0-3861 GCA_964650065.1 uncultured bacterium | reverse complement strand
GCTGTGTATTTCTTTTCCATTTATATCTCCTGAAACAATTTAATTGGGCAAATAATCTAATATCTCACAACTTTTCAATCCTGCCAGAATGTCTTATAATAAACTCCCCATTAAGGTCGTTGGGGGGCAAATATTGATTAGTGATTAAATAATCTGTCAGACGGGATTTACACGATTTACACGATTTTTTTTATTTGGTTTTTCCTTTTCCGGATGAAAAGGAAAAAGGCAAATCGCCTCCGACGGAAAGGGAACATGGAAGCTGATTTGATTGAGTAAACTTTTTGGTTTATTTATGGCTCCATAAGCGTTTGAAAGAATGCGTTATCTGGTTGCGAAAGGAACCGGTTTGAGCGTGTTTATCTTCGGTAGTGTTTTGTAATGGCGATTATTTCTACTTTGTCTTCCGGATGGCATATGAAAATAGCTCTGTATTTTTTATCTAACCTGAATGAATAGATTAGCCTATGCTTGGGCTTCAATAGTTCAGTATTAAGAGATTGATGATCTTTTTAATCCCTCGTTTAAATCCTTTAACAAACCTTCTTCATATAAATTTGTCGCTTTAAAGTCAGCTAAAATGGATTCAAGCTTATCCTTTCTAATCTAAATACTTTTAATTCGATTGTCTTCTTATTAAGTCTTTCCAACAAGTTGGTACGTTCTTCCTCAGTAAGACTATCAATAAGCTGATGGCTGTCCATAGGTATTTCTATCTCCTTAGTTATTGTCTCTTTGAGGGTAATTCGTGGCATTTATTATCACCTCCTTTTTTCTTGAACCCAGGGCATGGTGCTATTCATCCAGTAGGGAACGATGGTGATATATGGACCTTCTTTTATTTCTTTTATTCGACCCCGGTAAAATGGTCTTCGAATTTTTGACAGGATTTACCAGATATTAATGATTTGTTTTTGATTGTTACCTTTCCAGCCTCCGGCTCCTAGAGAAATACACATTGGAGAAATAAAAAGATAATTGCGCAATCCGCCGATGCGGCCAAGTGATCAGATTATTTCCAATAGATCGAAATATTCACTTCTTGTCATACCTACTGTGCGCATATTGTTCTTTATTATTTCAACATCGATTTCATCATATTCTGGTATCACTACGGCCCGTTTTGCATCCGGATGTGTCAAAATATGGTGCGAACCTTTTTTTCGTTTATAACGGCACCCGAAATTTTCGAACACTTTTATCAGTGTCTTCCAATTTGAAGATGTAATTCTTGGCACTTAGGCTTCCTGAAATGAATATTTTTCAAATCCGATCATCTCTACTTTGGGGATAAACATGTCATTTTTCTTTTCATAACCGCATTCGGCCAGATATTCATCCAATGTTCCGATTTCATCCATTTCCTCAAATTGAATCTGAATAACTTCTAAAAGGTTCTTTTTTGCTTCCTCCCTGGTCTCACCTTGAGAAATGAAATCAAGTTCAGGGCATTTTGAAATAAACCATTTGCCTTTCTGCCATATTTCAATGGTTATATGCAGATCCATTTTAAAACATCCTTTTCCTTCGGGTTTCAAATGTGTCAATGCAATTATGCGTTTCTCTTTGCATCACTTCTTTTCCCCTCAAAAATCCTCTTTAAATATTTTTCTCTTTTTATTGCGTCATCCTTATTGAGGCATGCTTCATAATAAATCAATTTCAACGGCTTTCTATCTTTTGTCGACTCAACAAGGCCTTTGTTATGCTGCTCAAATCTTAGCTGGAGATTCTTTGTAAAGCCCACGTAAAAGTTGTTATCTCGTATGCTCTGCAATACATAAGTGTAGTACATTCGGAACTCAAGCTCCCGGTGAAATGTTTCATACTTTCACTGGATAAATATTTACCCGGGCAAGTTTTTGCGGGCACTGATTTAGACGAATCTCTGATTTTGCTCCCTTCTTCAAACATCTCAAATTTCGGCAAGGACAAAGACATTTTATGGACTTTTATTCCCAATTCATGTGATAATTGCCATATTTTCAGTTTTTTATAACCCTCCTGTTTCACCATAATCTCCTATCTACTATCCACTATCTGTCATCTACTATCTTTTCTTCTCTTGCTTCTTGCTTCTATTCTCTAAAATCTTGCTTCTTGTTTCTATCTTCTTGCCCCCTACAAACTTGTCATACAATTCATAAAAGGCTCTAAGTTTCATGTTGCCATTCCCATCCCGAGCCTATTTGATTAGTCTCACAACAAATCGGGTCTCTTCTTCTCTAAATTCAGGTTCTGTCCCATTATGTTCCAGCATTCCTCTTATAATCTTTTTTTGGACCCCCATGCCCAAATTTTCGACATATTTATAATCCCTTAGTGTCTGCATCAGGATGTGATTTCTCGGGACCCGACACCCGGCCCTCATGCTCTCAATCGAAACAGTGTTTGGCAAACAGCCCGGACTGATTACCTCTAACCGGTCTGAATATATGCACAACTCGATATCGGTCATTATAGTGTAATCACGATGTGCAACCGCGTTCACAAGAACCTCACGAACAACATCCCTGGGATAATCCCAGTATCTCTCCCGGCGTCCACCATCACCAAGCCTTTCGTGACTGGCATTCTTTTTCACGAAATGTAAACCCTGTTCTATCAGCCCGTCTTCCGACACATTCCGGTTTATTGGGCTAACACCATATTTTACCACAGGGGCATTAAATCGATCGCGGTCAACAGCATCATAATCCTTCTCATTGCTTCGGAACGACGCAGCGGTAATCCCCGCCTGAGGCAAAAATCTTGATGGATTACGGCAAAACAATATCGCCCCTGCTAACGTTGATACGCAATGATCCGGATCAGTGTGCCTCATGTATTCATTATTCACAAGGATTCTTTCCCATTTATCCCTCTCTTTATCTAATGGAATATAGGGATGCTCACGTATCACCTCAAAATATTCCTTTATCCTTCTGAAATCGAGCTCTTCCCAGGATATCCTTGTAACCGGTGTTGATTCAAAATGGACATCGCCTGAAGACTGGAATAGACGCCGAAGTTGCCCCCGGTCAGCCTCTCTGCTTTCTGAACCGACCCTTATGTAATAATAAACCCTACCCTTTTTCTTAACAGCATATGGCTTGGCGACTCCGCTGTCCACACCAATCACAACAATAGAACCATGATCGTCAACTTCAACCCTTTCATAATAAGGTATTATCTGAGGGGTGACGTTATCCATGATGCTGTTCATAAACCATTCTTCAATCTTCTTCCTTTTGATCCCGGATATGGTTCTGTCATCATCCACCCCTATCAAGACCCTGCCACCCTTGGTATTTGCAAATGCAACTATCTCCTTAGCCAGGTCAACGGCTTTGATATCGTCCCTCTTGAACTCGATAAATGAGTTCTCTCCATTTCTTATGATCTCAAGAACCTCAGCCTGGCGCATCATCATATCTTCCTATTACAGGTAAGATTCTTACACATTCTTTGTTTCCAAGTTGATTACCTATACCAGTCATTTTGCCAAAATTCTTTCTTTGGTTGACAACGTCTCAGTCTATCACTCCAACGCCTCAATGGCTTTTTGTACCAGCCTCCCCTGAGGTCTGAGAATACCCGCGGGAGGATCAAGGAAAAGGACGTTCTGGTCTATCCATAAATATCCCTCCTTTCCCATTTCATTGGGCACAAAAGGCACCGTATCCGCTTCTTTAAACCGATTAAGAAACCCTATTGTTCCCGCCTGGCCCTGCGGTTGAGCATCAGGAATCCGGCTCGCAACCATCCTTAATCGATTGCCCTCGTCGCGAAGCATCCTCTCTAGGCTCTCTTTGAGGCCATATCCCCTGTTTACCCAGGCTCGCAGTACCACCATGTCGCCTATTTTACCCCCAATATAAT
>CAZYTI010000573.1:0-3866 GCA_964650065.1 uncultured bacterium | reverse complement strand
ACTCTGTGGTTAATATTTAACAATACGCAGGAATAGAGAACGGAGCTGTTTATGAAGACAATCCGGTTTACATGGATTTTCATGATCACAGCTATGGTCTTCTTAAGCTGTACAAATGAAGAACAATCAGACAGGATGACCCAGGACATTCAGGTATCTGAACCGCTCCGATATGTACGTATTTATTCCGATGCCGACGGTGAATCCCATTTTGCGGATGAGGAGATGTCCTTCCAGCTTGTCGATTTCGCACCGCCTGCACCTCCCATCTCGGTTTCAGAATTATTTCATCCTGCCGGAGAGACCTTCATCATTTCCAGTCCTCCTGGGTGGTACGGGGATTGGCATCCTGCTCCCCGCCGCCAGCTTCTCTTTGCTCTGTCAGGCGAATTGGAAGTGGAAGTGTCCGATGGCCAGACCCGGGTATTGGGTCCGGGGAGTATCATTTTGGTCGAGGATACCACAGGTAAAGGACACGTCTCCAGTGTGACCAGCAGTGAGCGGGTATACATGGCCGTGGTGCCTCTGGAGGAAAAGCGATGAAGTCATGCTACTGGTGACTGGTTACTGGTTTCTAGTTAATAATAGTATAATAAGATAGACCATCATCGAATTGGTTTTGACTGAAGTTTCAGATGTGCCCGGACTCCCTTAAGCGTAGGTGGTTTGAAATGAATCAGGATGTCTGAATCTTACCGAAATTACTTGTCTATATATCGCTTCAGTAAAACTGCATAGCCTTCTGATTATTAAAGAATAAAAACAATTTATTTTTAAAGGTATACATTTTGCAATTCAATAAAACTTAATACAATATATAGACGTTCATGCGTTTCTATTTTTCTATCGAATTCAATCCGGAGGCGAAGTTATGGCTGTTGATGCGAAAGTCGTTGAAGATGTGATCGTTGTCAATGTTCATGGGAATCTAATGGGGGGTAGTGAAACAAATGAATGCCACGAGAAAGTCAAGAGTTACATTTCTGCCGGTTATAAGAATTTGGTCCTCAACCTGACCCAAGTCCATCGCGTCAACAGCATGGGCCTGGGTATGTTGATGGCCTGTTACAATTTATTCAGAAACGCCGGTGGACACCTGAAAATTGCAGGGGTTACCGAAAAAGTCAATAGCCTCCTCATTATGACCCACCTGATTACTATTTTTGAGATGTATCACAATGCCGACCTGGCCGTTCAGAGCTTCCGGTGATGGAATGGGGTTAGAATTAGGTTGCCATACTGAATTGATCGTAAAATTTGTGTGCGTATATCGAGTATAATCATTTTAAGGCATCCCATTCTTCATCAATGGGGGATACAATATCGCCAATAATTATCCCCGCATTTTTCAAAGATTCATTGCTTTTCTCTTTTTTTAGATCAATGGGCACAACTTTCACAAGCGGCTTATCGTGTTTTGTGATGATAATCGTATCATGGCTTTGTGCGACGTGGTTGATCAGTGATAGACATTGTGACTTAAATTTTCCAATCGATATCAATAGCATCTCTAAATTCACAATCCTTATTAACATTTAATTATGATAATATTCAATCTAAGTTAATTTATTTAAAAATCAAGGAAATTTTGCTTGACAAATAAATTCATTTTGTTTATTTTGAAACTAACCGGTTAGTTAAAACGTATATCAGAATGTGAGGTCAAATGATGAATCCGTTAGATGCCAAAACAAGAATCATGATCACAGCTGCGAAATTGTTCGCCGAGAAGGGCTTTGACGGTGCCCGTGTCGATGAAATCGCCAGGAAGGCCAAGGTGAACAAAGCTCTGATCTACTACTACTTCAAGAACAAAGAGGAGATCCGACAGGCGCTTTTCGATGATTTCATCCATGATGTGATAGAATTCATTGATGCGTCCCTGGATGATTTCTTGGATCTTCAATCCATGGATAAGTTTCGAAAAGTGTTTGACGATTATCTCAGCTTTTACGAGGAGCGGAAGCATACGATTCGTATCATGGCCATGGAATCATTGAAAAAAACTTCAGGGACTTCACCCCTGTTCCATTTCATGGATATCATGATGAAAGACGAATCAGAGAAGATCTTGAAGATATTAGAGTCGAAGGGTATTCAGATCGAATTTGACCGTATGCAGGTTCTGGTAACTGATTTCTTTACCGGACTGATGCCCGTTGTCAACTACGTGCTATATAAAGATGATTGGATGGCGCACTATCAAATCGATGAGCAGGAAATGAGGGAGCGGTTCTTCAAGGCCTACGATGCAACGCACTTAGAATACCACAGGACTGGTATGAAATTGTTGAAAGAAATGATAGCTAAAAAACGTGATAAATGAGAAGTTTTTTTTAATCGGAAGGCTAACTAACCGGATAGTTAGGTCAAAGCAAAACATAAATAGTCAAGGGAATGGATATGACATGCATGAATGGAGGAAAAACGATGAAACGGTTAATCTGCGTCTATATGTTTTCGTTCTTTTCTGTAACCCTACTCTTCGGTCAAGACTTCACGGGTGAGGACATCATTCAAAAAGTCAATGATATCTTCAATGTGGAATCGAGCCACAGCAAATCAAAAATGACCATTGTGACGACGTCCGGGGAAAAGCGGACGTTCGTCATGGAGTCCTGGACCAAGGACAACGGCGAAAAGAACCTGGTGCGATACCTGGAGCCCAGGCGCGTGAAAGACCAGGCCGTTTTGATGTTAAACCAGGCCGACGATATCTGGATGTACTTTCCCCGTACCCAGCGGGTGCGGAAACTGGCCACCCACGCCAAAAAACAGAAGATGCAAGGCAGCGACTTCTCTTACGAGGATATGGGAAGTGGCGATGCCTTTATCACCGATTACAAGGCTAGACGCCTGAAAGATGAGAAGACGGAGGGTCACGATTGTTATCAGGTGGAACTGACTCGTAAAGCGGACAGCGATATGTCTTACTCCAGGATGATTATGTGGGTGATCAAGGAGAATTATGTGCCTGTGGTCATCGACTATTACGACGATAAGGATCCGGAGCGTTGGACCAAACGTCTCGTTGAGAGTGACATCCGACAGATCGACGGTGTCTGGACGGCCATGAAGGTGGTCATGCAAAACAAGAATGACAACACTCAGACGGAGATGGAGCTCGTGGAAGTGGAATACAACATACCGTTGAATGACAGCATGTTTACAGAAAGGGGGCTGAAGAAATGAAGGCGCGCCTCAATATCACTATTCTGTTACTGATTTGTGTCACTTCAGGCCATGCACAGAATGGCCTCGAACTGTTCGGATATTTCGAATCCCAGGCCATGGGCGCGGTGATTGAGGAACGTTTGAATCAGGTGTTTATGAACAAGCTGCGGGTCGATTTCAATTATGCACCTTCAGATCGTGTCACTTTCGCAGCCAATTTCGATTACATCACCTATCATGGGAAAACGGAGTGGAACATCCTGCAATTTTTGGCCCCCAATATCACCGATGCGATTCCGGAAGAGATGGCAGAATTTTATACTATTCCGTTTCAGGACAGGCAATTTTTGGATAATGCCTATATTAAATTGGCATTTCGGCGATTTGATCTCACCATTGGAAAGCAGCAGGTCTCATTGGGTTCCGGGTATGTCTGGAATCCGACGGATGTTTTTAATATCAAAGACGTCCTGGACCCCGCATATGAACAACCCGGACACAACGCCATTCGACTGGATTTGCCTCTGGGAAATGCAGGCGGATTGACGGCGCTTTACTCACCGGAAGATACATGGAACCATTCATCCAAGCTCATCCAGTTCAAGGCCAGGATTCCCCGTTTCGATGTATCGCTGATCGCCATCGAGACTTTGTGGCGATTCCACGATTACACAGCGTTCGATATGGACACG
>CAZYTI010000572.1:0-3867 GCA_964650065.1 uncultured bacterium | reverse complement strand
GATATTTATTTTCCCATGAACTCTTTTGATCAACCTAATATCATCCTAAATAATAAAAGGATACAGCATGAAGAAAATCCTACCGTTCCATACAATTATCCTGCTATCGCTCTTTTGCTCGAGACACGTCGTACGCGTCACCTATACGGAGAAATTCGAAGGATTAACCCAATTGATCCTGGCATCGCAGACCACAACGGTGACTTTCACTGAAGACGTATCAAAACGATTCTTGGCCATATTTAAAAGTAATGCCAAAGTGCGCGTTCAATCCAGTGTAACCTATGACTTTTATGTGGACTTTCAGAAAGACGCTTACGGTGCAGATTACGAAAAAAGTAAAAAGGTCCTGTATTTTGAAGCACCGCCAATTCGAGTAAAAAAACCCGTTATCAATCAATCGACGGTAAGCTTCCCGGAAACGGGACTGTTCGTTAATGAAAATGAAGAGGCAGTTAAAATCCTGGAAGTGCTGACAGATCGTTTCATCGATGAAGGAATGAATCTCCTGAAAGAAAAGCGCATCATCGATAAATGTGAAGAGAAACTCAAGGAATATTTAACCGGCTTGTGTAAAGAGTTGGGTTACCAGGTCGAAAAAATAGAGGTGTCATTTCGGAAAGAAGTTGCGTGAATGAATTTCGGGAGGAGCAAAAAGAGTAAATAACCAATATCAATTGCTACAACTCAGAAACTTTCAAATCTCTTTACTTACTTTGTTTTAGTAACCACTCATAAAACTCCGGATTATCATACGTCTCTGTCCACGAATCATGCCCGGCTTCGGGATAAACAGTAAATTGAACGTTCCCCCCCGCTTCTTTCAGGGCATCCACCATTTCCTGGGAGCTTTTAAATGGAACGACCTGATCCTTCGCTCCGTGAAAGACCCAGGTGGGCAGATGTTTTATGTATTTCACTTTTAACGGATTGCCCCCGCCACAAATGGGTGCAATAGCGGCGAATCGGCTGGGATATTCGATGGCCAACGCCCAGGTGCCGTACCCCCCCATGCTAAGTCCGGTGACATAGATGTGATCCTCATCCACCCGATACCGTTTACATATATCATCGAGGAGCACATCCAAAACCTCAACGGACCACCATTGATCATTGGGACACTGAGGCGAGAGGATAATGAAAGGGAAAAGTTTACTGTTATCAATTAGCTTAGGGGGACCATGCACCTTGACCAAATCGAGACTGTCCCCCCGCTCCCCTGCCCCATGCAGGAATAGCATCAGGGGCCATTTCTTCTGCTCGGTATAATTTTCCGGAAGATAGAGTAAGTACTGCGCCCGAATTGTTTTGGTCACTTCCTTTTCAAGCATCTGAGCAGACTGCTGGCCCAAAGGAGCCTCAGGTGTGGAAGTGCAACCTGTGAAACCAAGTGTAAAAATGATCATGATGATCAGATCCTTTAATCTGTATATTATGAATGAAATTCTCATTTTCAAGTCCCGTTAAGATCGGTGCAATCTCACAATGACAATGTAAAATGACAAACGTTTTTCTGCCGCAGGCAGAAAAACTCAATGACCTAATGACTCAATGACAAAAATGTCAGGGTCATGAATCATTTTCTGCATCAATCCTCAGCCCACTTCTTGAGTTCCCGTTTGATTTTTTCCTCGATCTTCTTACCGATCTCTTCCCAGTCCTTTTCCTTTTCCTCTGTCTCATCGACCCAATTGCGGATACCCAACCGGATTTTCTCCTCCACCTTCGTTCCGATCTCTTCCCACTCTTTTTCCTTGGAACTCTTCTTCCGTCCCTTTTTACAGGATCCCCAACCGCTGCTAAAGAATGCTGCGGCACCTAAAATAAAGCCGAAGTCGTACCACCCACCCGTATTGTTCACCTCGTACAACCGAACCGAATCGGAAAAGAGACCGATGATAAACGTAAAAAAACAAATGAAACCATGCCATAATCCGGCCCAGAATCCTGCAGGAGAGTCGACATATCTTTCATTTCCCGCCGCACAACTCACGAACACCAAAAGGACAATAATGCATAAAAACAAAACCATCATTTGATTAAGGTTGATCTTCATGACTTTCTCCTTATGATAACTATTTACGATCCCAATAAATAACCACAGAATACACGGAAGACACAAAAAAGAAAATGCGAAAAAGATAGGAAATGTTTGAGTCCTTAGATCTATCTATTTTTTTTTAATCTCTGTGCCCTCTGTGGTTCATTTTTTTAAACCGTCACTCCCGCTTCGAACGGGCTTTCGCAAAGTCTTCCTGCAATTTTCTTGCAACGCGATCGGCGGTGAAACCGGCCAGCTGTTCAAATCCAGCGGCCATATCCTCCTCCGAAAGTTGAGACAGTGCGACGGCGGTAATCACATCCCCTGCAGCATCTGGCAGCCCGAAAGTGGATCGGGTAACGGGCATGCTTTCCCTCACCCGTTTCTTCCAGATCTCAATGTTTTTATCATTGTCGATCAGATAGACCTTGACATCGATCTTGAAGTGAACGCTGGCACTCCAGGATTTGGCATCGATACCGTATTTTTGAATATGCATGTCAAAGAGAAACTCGGCGTTATCAGAATCGTCGAATGACCGATAACGTAAATACCTGGCGCATCTTTCCAGGGTCCTTATTCTGATCCGTTCCGGAACATCGACACTTTCCAGGGCATTGTCCATTTTATCTCGTGCTTTCTGAACCTCCACTTCCTTGGCTATCGTGGTCCCGATTCGTATGGCCGTTTCAAGGAGACTCCCCTCATCGCCCACACCCCAGAAAGAGTCAGTAAATATTTCGGGAGCAGGAGGCAAAGCCATCATGGCACTGACCGTACGATCGTTAAAATCATACTCCACGAGCCGGTTCGATGAACCGCATGCTATAAACAGCAATGACAATAAAAGAATCACAGGAATGAAGACCATCGTAGCTGGATGTTTCATAGGAGATCCTCCTTTTCATACATTTCAGTGAGGTTTTTAAAATTTACAAGTCAGAACGAATTTTAATATGCTGATCCGTAAAATCTTCAGGAAAGATGTTTCATCACAGGGTAAACAATGATAAAAATTATACTAAATTATATTGTGGAATTCAAGGAAAATATTCTTTTGTATCAGAATCGGGACGATTGAGAAATCTTCGAACCGAACGTTTTTAAGATTTCTCCCCCGACGAGTCGGGATCGAAATGACAGCCTCCATATTTAGTAACTGCCTATTGGATGCGGTGAATTTTCTCCCCTTGAGGGGAGTGTCCCGATCCTCCATTCTCTTTTTATTATATCAGAATCGGGACGAGGGGTGTTTCATAGGATCGCACCTAACGAAATGAGTAAACTATGATCCGTAACAAACACCCTCAACCCAACCCTCTCCCTCAAGGGAGAGGGCGTTTAAGATAATGTCATAAAAATAAAGGGCAAGGAAAAATTCCCTGCCCTTAGAATCATAGAGGAGTGCTTCTTGTACAATCATTAACCACCATCGTTAATTATTCTCAATGCCAGATGGGCCAGTCTTCCAGCCTCCCTTAAATGAAAACCTGCCCGCCTCAAACGCTCTTCATCGAGTGCCTTCTGTCCTGCTTCAAAATGACGGCTGGCTTTGTTGTAAATTTTTTGAACGCGTTCATCATCCACATCGGGTAGAGCAGCTTCGATTTCCCCCAGGAGCCCTTGAACGGCCTCGACTCTTTCCTGGAGTCTTTGTATGATTTGCTCCCTTTCCTCCTGGATCTGATCTTTTACCAATTTCAATGCCTCAACGGCAAAATAGCGGCTCTCTTTAACAAAATCGAAAGCCTCTTCGAAATGTCCTGCCTTTGCCGATTCTACAGCGTTCCCTCTTGCATCCCTCGCCTCAGCAAATAGTACCTTTG
>CAZYTI010000571.1:0-3873 GCA_964650065.1 uncultured bacterium | reverse complement strand
GCATACATCTTATTAAATGGTAAAATTGAATATTAGATGTTAAATTCAACTTTGGAATTATAATTGAAATGAATTTCATCATAATTCAACGGATTTATCCCTCGCTTCAGGATTCTCTTCTTGCGTTTTCAATGAGCTCTACTAATGAAAGTATCTTCGGTTTAGGAGGTGTGTTTATTTTCAAGATTTCATCCGTTGTGTAATTGTGTGTGATAAATTCCCGTACCGAAAACCGGTCGTACCAGCAGGACTGTATTTTCTTGCACAGTGTGTTCCCATGCCCCGTTCTGCAGTAGTGAAATCGGATCTGGTGTCCAAGGGCAGGGCATCGTCTTTCGGATTCATCATATTTGGTAATCATATTATTTTCCTTTCTAATATGGATGGGTCTCCAATGGATTAAATTGGAAACCCATCCATATTTTTCATCTTCGATTATCCCGGAATCGGCAAGCTTTCTAAAACAGATGTGGATTTCCGGATTTCTTCTTCCGGCAGAGGATAATCGACGAGTTTTCCGCTCATAAAGGCTTCGTAACCGGACAGGTCCATTAGACCATGGCCGCTCCAGTTAAAAACGATGACTTTTTCTTTGCCTTCCTCTTTTGCCTTTTTTGCCTCATCAATGGCTGCTGCAATTGCATGACTTGTCTCGGGGGCCGAGATGAATCCTTCCGTACGTGCCCATTGAATGGAAGCTTCGTAACACTCAAGTTGATTGTAAGCTCTGGGCGCGACGAGTCCCTGGTTAATGGCATGGCTCACGAGAGGGGCCATGCCGTGGTACCTTAGGCCGCCGGCATGAATAGGAGGAGGAACAAATTTATGACCCAAAGAGTGCATGGGGAGCAACGGTGTCATCTGAGCATTATCACCAAAATCGTATGTAAATGGTGCCCGCGTCATTGTGGGACAGGCTGTGGGTTCCACCGGGATGATATCCAGTTCGGCTCCATTGATTTTATCAGCAATAAAGGGAAAAGCCAAACCGGCAAAATTACTCCCGCCGCCCGCACATCCGATGATAATATCCACTTTCCTTTCACCTGCGATTTCCAATTGCTTTTTGGCTTCGAGGCCGATGATGGTTTGATGCAGCATGACATGGTTCAATACACTGCCCAGAGAATATCGTGTTTCACCCGATTGATCTGTGACAGCGGCCTCGATCGCTTCGCTGATGGCAATGCCAAGACTGCCGGGTGTGTCGGGTGTTTCTTCCAGAATTTTCCGGCCGGCGTTGGTTTCGTTAGAAGGACTCGGAATGCATTTGCTTCCCCAGGTTTCCATCATGAGGCGTCGGTAGGGTTTCTGATCAAAACTGATACGTACCATGAATACTTTACATTCCAGTCCAAAAAGGGAGCAGGCAAAACTCAGGGCACTGCCCCATTGGCCTGCCCCTGTCTCAGTCGTCAACCGCTTGATACCGAATTCCTTGTTATAATAGGCTTGAGGCACTGCTGTATTGGGTTTGTGACTCCCGGGTGGACTGACGCCCTCATTTTTATAATAAATTCTGGCTGGAGTATTGAGGGTGGCTTCCAGTCGTTTGGCGCGGTATAAGGGAGAAGGACGCCACAGGCTCAGAACCTCCAGGACTTTTTCGGGAATGTCAATCCATCGTTTCGTGCTGACCTCTTGTTCAATCAGATTCATGGGAAAAACGGGAGCCAGCATATCCGGACTGATCGGTTTCCCATCCGGACCCAGTGGGGGAGACGGTGTGCCGGGAAGATCGACGGCCAGATTGTACCACTGCCTGGGTAAGTTCTTTTCGTCCAGGAAGATTTTGGTGCTGTGCATGTGATGCCTCCTTTCATTTAAGGTTGAATAAAATAAAAAAACCCGCTACGGTTAATCGTAGCGGGTTCAAGATTGGCTTATCTGTATTAGAGATTTTACAATTTCATCTTGTGTCCCTCATTCCCACTACGGTATTGAGAAAAATGCCACCAATTCTGCCAATACCAGACACGATTCGATGAAGTCGTTGTGGAAATGGGGTGATGCATGTTTATCCTTTCAGTGATAGTTCGGATAATATATAAAAAAAATGCTATTATGTCAAATTAATTCTGTATCCAGCCCCGGTGAAGTCCGTAATAATCCAGATAGGATTTGGCCTCTTCGTATTCGGACGTTTTAAGGGGACGGTGAAGAGGCGGCATTTCCATGGCTTTATGGGCTGGGAAATATTGACTCATCAGGCTGATATAAGTCTTTTTTGAGATCTTTTCGGATATGAACCGGAGGATGTCCCTGGAACCCGCGATATTCTCCGGTAGTACGAGGTGACGAATGAGCAGGCCGGATTTAGCGATACCCTCCTCATTGAGCTGCAGGGTGCCCACCTGGCGATACATTTCCCTGATGGCTATTTTGTTGATACCGGGATAATCAGGAGCCAAAGCGTATTTTTCCGCCATTTTGGGATCACTGTATTTCATGTCCGGCATGTAAATATCGATGATCCCCTCCCAGAGTCTAAGTATTTCCAGCGATTCGTACCCACCACAATTGTAAACGAGAGGTATCTTTAAACCTTGATTCAAGGCGATGTGAAGGGCACCCATAATCTGGGGTGCGAAATGGGTGGGTGTCACAAAATTGATGTTATGTGCTCCTGCTTTTTGTAACCGCAGCATCATGGAGGCCAGCTGAGGAATTTTTACTTTTCTGCCGTGGAGAATATGGCTGATGGGATAATTTTGACAGAATACACAGCCGAGATTACAACCGGTTAGGAAAATGGTCCCCGATCCGCGAACCCCCGAAATAGGCGGCTCTTCTCCATGATGCAGGTTGTCCGATGAAACGACAGGGTGAAATCCCATGCCACAAATCCCGATTTGGCCTTTCAATCTATTGACACCACATTTTCTGGGACACACATGGCAGGTTTTCAGCAGGCCATAGGCCTCTTTGATTCCGGATCGGATCCGGCGTATTTTTTCATTCACTGACACGGCGATACAAAGTAATGCATTTATGATCCACTGAGGTATCGAAGTGAGTTCTCAAAATATCACAATAGGGACTTTTTGCAGCCCTCTCTCCGTTGATGGTTTCTACTGTAATACGACGTTTGGGTTGGAAAGTTCTGGTTAAGAGATGGTTGAAAACACACAGATACGCCTGGATGAGCTTATTATCCGGCGAAACGAGAAAAGTGATGTCCTTCCCATTCTTTTTCGAAATACAAACAATATTTCTCCCGTGATAGACGAGGTGTGTCGTGTCCACCCTTCTGGGCAGATTCTCCTTCATGAAATCGACTGTCAAGCCGCAGCAGGAAACCGGATCTGCAGCGTTGATCCAGTATATGGCATCTTCAGGAAGTGCCCGTTGCAGTAAACGGAATGCGCGATGGGAGATGAATTGGGGACCGGGGATGTCTTTGAAAAAGTAACCCGAAAGTATTTCACCGGAAAGTTCCATGATGCGCAGAGAACGGAACAAATCTCTCCAACGGAAAGGGGTCACCTCTTTTTGCAGAAGCTCGCGGAATAAAATCCCATAACGATCCAGCAGGAGACGCACCCGGTCCTTTTTGCGTTCCTCTTTTTCGATGAGATCCTCTTCGGATTTTACCTGTGGAAGGAGGAACCAGTTGCCGGAGTAGGGTAGAGAACCTTTCCATTTTGAAAAGCGGGTACGGCTGCCGGACCGGCGAGACCGGACGCGCAATGGCTTTTCGTCAGCAAGAACATCCGGGAGTTTGAACCTGGTTTCGATGCCACGGCGGATGGACTGGAAGGAATCGTTTGTGATTTGACTTAGCCAAACGTGGTTCCACAGTTTCTCCGAAAGTTGGGATGCGGATAGGTGAGAAACACGAAGAAGTGCAGAAAAATCGTAACGCGCTGAGGG
>CAZYTI010000570.1:0-3878 GCA_964650065.1 uncultured bacterium | reverse complement strand
AACGCCTGTTTTGATCGTCGAATTTTACTACTGCCCGCCTTCTCCCCAGCCGCATAAACACCGGAGGAAATGTTGTGAAGGGAAAATGAGTTGCGGCCTTTACTCGAAATTATAATAACGAATTCGTTAATAATATGCAAGAGGAAAAATTTTATTTTGTTTTATGGCAACCTTTTTGAGAACAATGCGGTCTAAATATTTGTAAAACACAAAAAAATGATTCGAGGTTCCCATGAAAGAATTGAGTAAAGCCGAAGAGATGGTACTGCTTGCCATCTGGCGAATAGGAAAAGATGCCTACGGTGTGTCTATTCGCAGGCAGATTAAAGAGGATACAGGGAAGGATTATACATATGGCACCCTCTACGGACTTCTGAGACAGTTGGTCTTTAAAGGGTGTGTGCGGAAACGCCTGGGAGAGCCCAGTCCGGAAAAGGGAGGACGTCGAAAGACGTACTTTGATTTGACTAGGGAAGGGATTCAGGCATTGAAGGAAGCACTATCCCTCCACCGTCGGTTATGGAAAGATCTCAACGAATGGTCATTCGATCGCGCATGAAACGAAAAAAACAGAAAAATCCCAGACCTCCTTTTTTAGCCGAATGGTTTGTCAAACACCTTTCGTGGCTTGAGGATCGTGAACTCATCCTGGAAAATCTCAGGGAAGAATACGCAGACTGCGTTTCAACACTAGGGAAATTGTCTGCCCGTTTGTGGTATATACACCATGCACTCATGTCTGTTTATCCATTTATGATTTTTGAATTGATATGGAGGATTGTCATGTTTAAGAATTATCTGAAAATCGCTTTGAGGAACATAAACCGTCAAAAAATCTATGCAGGGATCAATATTTTAGGTCTTGCCATCGGGATGGCTGGTGCCATGTTTATTCTGCTCTGGGTTCACGATGAGCTCAGTTATGACCGTTTCCATGAAAAGGCCGGCCGCATTTACCGTGCATATCAGGTTTTTCATTATGATGATTATCATCTGAAGCAGACCCAAACACCGGGTATTTTGGCAACAAAACTGAAAGAAGAATGCCCTGAGGCGGAGCTGGTCACGCGCGTAAGGGGCTATCGGGAAGAATATCTTGTTATCGCGGATGAAAGAAAATTCAACGAGCGGGGACTCGGGATCGCTGACGAAGCCTTCTTTCAATTATTCTCTTTTCCTCTCGTAACAGGAGATCCACGGACTATTCTGGTGGAGCCGTATACGGTCGCCATCTCCGAGAAAGCTGCGAAAAAGTATTTCGGCGACTCTGAAGCTGTCGGCCGCGTGCTGACTATTTTCGATACGGATTATTCCATTACGGGCATCTTTGAGGACATGCCGAACAACTCGCATTTTCATCTGGACGTCCTGTGTTCATTTGCTTCTTTCCAGCGATATCAGGAACCTACCTGGGGATTGAACGTATTCAAGACCTACGTGCTCCTAAGGGAAGGGGGCCGTGTCGAGGCATTGGAAGATAAACTGACTGATATGGTAAAAAATCATATGTTTGATTCACCGGAGCGGTATGAAACTGTGATCGCAAAAGGCAATTACACAAAATTTCCTCTTCAACCATTGACAGATATCCATCTCGACTCCCATCTGCTCTGGGAATTCGAGACCAACGGAAACAGGACATACGTTCAGTTTTTTACCATTATCGCCGTATTTATCCTCCTCATCGCCGCCATCAATTACATGAATCTCTCAACGGCGCGATCTGCCGGACGGGCCAGGGAGGTGGGCATTCGTAAGACCGTAGGATCTACCCGTCCCTCTCTTGTCCGTCAGTTTTTGGTGGAGTCGGTCATGACGAGTCTCCTGGCATTGCTTTTCTCTCTGGCAGCCCTCCATGTGCTGATGCCGGTCTTCCGCAACCTTGTGGGGAAATCCTGGCTTAAAATTCCCTATATGGAAAATCCTATTTTGCTCATCCCTTTAATCATCCTGTCTGTGTTGATCGGTGTCATCGCGGGAATTTACCCCTCCTTTTTTCTCTCCTCGTTCAAGCCTGTATCCGTACTCAGCGGCACATTCAGCCGGGGCCTGAAGCGTTCGCGTCTTAGAAACGGTCTGGTTGTCTTTCAATTTTCGCTGTCCATCCTGCTTTTGGTGGCGACTTTGGTCGTCAAGAAACAAATGGATTTCATCCAAAACCGGAAACTGGGTTATGATCAGGAACAGATGGTTGTGGTCCAAACCTTCGGGGAACTGGACCGGAATCTGCCGGTTTTCAAAAAAGCCTTGCTGCAGGATCCTTCTGTTGTTTCGGTATCCGCTTCGTCAAGTGTGCCTGGTAAAGGATTCACCAATATAGGTATGGGACTTGAGGGCACAAATTCTTCTCAGGGTACGAATATGTATATAGCAGATGCGAATTTCCTGGATGCAATGCAGATGGAGATGGCTGAAGGTCGTTATTTTAACAAGGAGATTCCCACAGATAGACAGGCCGTAATCATCAACGAAAGCAAGGCCCGTGATCTGGCGGTGGATGATTTATTAAGCAAGCGAATGATGATTTGGGTCGGCGGCGAAGGTCGGGTTCCGTTTCATATCATTGGTATTATTAAAGATTTTCACTACGAATCTTTTCATGAACCGGTTAAGCCCATGGTCATGGTGAAGCTGAACGGTGCCTGTCCCTGGCCGGAAGCGTATGTGTCGATTCGGGTACGAACCGGGGATATCCGTGGTGTTCTGTCTCGTATCCGCGAAACCTGGGAGGCGGTTATGCCGGGAATACCCTTTGAGTACTCCTTTCTCGACGCCATCTACAACGAACAGTACCAAAACGAAGAGCGGACAGGCCGGGTTTTTACAATTTTTACTTTAACTGCCATTTTTGTTGCCTGCATCGGACTACTGGGTTTGGCCTCCTTCGCGGTCGAGCGGAGGACCAAGGAAATCAGCATTCGAAAAGTATTGGGCGCCTCGGTTCATGGCCTGGTTTTGATGTTATCCGGGGAATTTGCGCGCTGGGTGGCCATTGCCAATTTGATTGCATGGCCGGTGGCCTACTACGCCATGACTCATTGGTTGCAGAATTTTGCCTATCGCACAAATCTGAGTGTCTGGCCGTTTATTCTATCAGCCCTCCTGATGCTCGGCCTCACCGGACTCACGGTGAGTTATCATGCGATCAAGTCGGCGATGGCCCGGCCGGTTGATGCATTGCGGTATGAGTGATGGGTCAAGAGGAAATCTAAAATTTTCAGGATAGGTTCGCTACGGTATCAATGAAACGAGGCCAAGGGCAAATAAACAGGGAATCAGGATATCAGGAGATCAGTGGGAAGGACATCAGGATACCAGAGTATCAGGAGCTGCGAGTCACCAGCTCCTAAATCCAAATCCCGCAAAACTGAACTATGAGGATTGGCTATGGGTATGGCCTGTTATATTCTCATCCTTTTATGGATTCAGGATGAATTGAGCTTTGATTGATTCCACGAGCATTATAATGAACTATGCAGAACCATCCCTATACACAGCGATCGTGCGAGCTATCACAATCCATATGCTCTTGCCCCGACATTGCAGGGAAAATTCCCTGAAGTTCGGAAAATCACAAGATTCGCATGGCGAACCTACCTTCTGAAAACGGGTGATCATCTGTATCATGAAGCCGGTGGTTTGGTCGACAAAACATTCTTTGAGATGTTCTCCTTTCCATTCGTGAAGGGCCATCCTGTTGCTCGCATGTATCAATTTCATCAATCTTTCCACGGCCAGATCTGGTATCCGTGCCAAGGAGATTGGATTAAGAAAAGTGGTCGGCGCTTTTCGATCGGATATCATTCGGCAATTTATTGGAGAATCGATGTTTTTAGCGGTTCTAGCGCTTCTGCTGGCCATTGTTTTGGTCTATCTGT
>CAZYTI010000569.1:0-3895 GCA_964650065.1 uncultured bacterium | reverse complement strand
TTCCTTTTAACTTTTTCCTTTTAACTTTTTCCTTGTTGCATCTAATCAACCAGTAACCAGTAACACGATAACATCTTATATAACCTCCAAACTGCTCACAATTAAGAAACAGCTTAAAGCCTCCACGGCGCACGCATGGGCTGCCTGATGAGTCGATTGGCCTGTTCATCTTCCAGGAATACCTGTTTGTCTGGATCGAAATGAAGGGGCCGCCCCAACCGGACAGCGATTTTACTCAAATTGACGATGGTACAGGATCGGTGTCCGTTCTCCTCATTCAGTGTAAATCGCTGACGTTTTCTCACTGCCTCGTGGAAATCGGTTACCTGAGGTTCCGGGTCGGGTAATGTGTTCAGCTTTTCCACCAATCCGGGAATATCTGATTCCATATGTTTGTACAACTTCCCTTTAGGGCCCTGGATGAACGGCGCATGGATATCCTTGTTCTCTCCATCCAAAATGATTTTACACCCATCCCGGTAGTTGAGCTCGATGCGACGCCAGGAACCACAGGCATCCGGATGTTGCTGGGGACAATCTGCTTCTATTTCGATGGGGCTGGTATGGTCTTTTTCCAGAAAGTACTGAACAGGATCAAGATAGTGCATGCCCATATCGCCCAGCCCCCCGCCATCGTAATCCCAATACCCCCGGAAGGAATTGTGAACCCGGTGGGGATGGTAGGGTTTTCGGGGTGCAGGACCGAGCCATAAATCGTAATCCAATTCGGGGGGGACGGGTTCCGGTGTGAGATTTGTTCTTCCGCTCCAGTAAAATTTCCAATCGAAACCGGTTATTCCGCTCACGGTCACTGTCAGGGGCCAGCCCAACAAACGATTCTGTACCACTTTTTTGATCGGTTCGACCGTGGTTCCAAACCCATAATATCGATCCTGGAATCGAAACCAGGTATTTAAACGAAACATCCTGCCGGTTTTTTGAATGGCCTCTACCAATTTCTGCCCTTCGTAGATAGTGCGGGTCATGGGCTTCTCACACCAGACGTCCTTTCCCGCCCTGGCCGCTGCGATGGATATCAAGGCGTGCCAGTGGGGAGGTGTCACTACATGTACGATATCGATGTCCGGCCTTTCCAGGACTTCACGGTAGTCTTTATATCCTTTCACATCCGGCTCCGATAATTCCAGGGCCCTCTGCAGATGCGCCTCATCCACATCGCATACGGCCAACAACTTCGAACCCGCAATTCGCAAATGCCCGCGACCCATACCTCCCACACCGACCACCGCTTTGGTGAGCTGATCACTGGGAGGCGAATAACCCGGTCCACCCAACACATGGCGCGGTACGATGGAGAAAGCAGCCGTCGCAACCGTTGACTTTCTGATAAAATCCCTCCGGGTCATCAACTGCTCTTTTTTCATATTTATCTCCAAAGCTCTTTTATATCCCATAGCCTAATTGCTCCCGGACACGATCCAATAAGTTTTTAGTGGCCTTTATACCTTCTGATTCGCTGAGTTGGGTTCCTTCGTATTCGATACCCACATAACCACGATAACCGGCATCCAAAACGATCTTCATCATCCGCAAATAATCGGTGTGGATCTCATTGCCTTCTTCATCGAAGTCGTGACTCTTGGCACTGACTGCCTTTGCAAACGGCATCAGTTCTTTCACGCCTTGATATCGATCGTACATTTCATCTTCCTGAATGCGAAAATTTCCAAAATCGGGTAATGTGCCACAGTTTGGATGATCAACGCTTTTGATGACACTGGAAAGCCACTGTCCGTTACTGGAGAGACCGCCGTGGTTTTCGACAATGACATAGATTTCGTGCTGACTCGCGAAATCAGTAAGACGGCCTAAACCATCCGCGGCCAGCCTCATCTGTTCCTGGTAATCGCCCTGGCTGGCTGCATTGACTCGGATCGAATGGCAGCCAAGAAATTCGGCCGCTTCGATCCATTTATAATGATTTTCAATCGCCTGCTTGCGCTTTAATTCATCAGGATCACCCAAACGGCCTTCACCGTCGCACATGATCAGGAGACTGCGGACGCCTTCATTGTCGGCTCGCGTTTTCATCTCGCGCAGATAATTTTTGTCTTTGGCTCTATCAAAAAAGAATTGGTTTACATATTCGATGGCATCGATGCCGTATTCGTTCTTGGTCATCCCGGCAAAGTCAATATGATCGATTTCGTTCTTAAAAAGTGCATTGTGCAACGACCATTCTGCCAAGGATATTTTAAATAACGGTTTCTTCGAAACACAGGACAAAGGCATGCCGATTGACCCCAACAATCCCAATCCACCGGCTGCTTGAACTGATTGTCTAATAAAATCACGACGGCTGATCATAAATTTTCTCCTTAGATTCTATTGTAAAAATACAAAAAGATTTGTTTCAGACAGGATAACAGGATATACCTGGATATTAATATCCCATATAAACCATATATCCCTTATATCCAGTATTCCCCGAATCCGGTTCATCCTGTTAATCCTGTCAAAAAAAATTATCGTTTCGCCGGATTCCACTCCCCCCGGGCAACGGCAGGAATATATGTGTCCAGATCGGGTGGTGGGAAGGCCAGGGCTTTCTCCTGCTCGGCACTCATATAAGCTGTCATGAGGAGTTCGGTGACATTGACTCCGTCACTGAAATTCTCCTTGGGACGCTTCCCGGCTAAAAAGGACTGAACCATATGACGATTCTCCGCTTCGTAACCGTATTCACTCTCTTCATTGCTCACGACAGGCATCAGCCCTGTTTCGGCGTTTTGTTTTTCCACGAGATCCTCTCCTTCGCGGCCCTGAACCTGTCGGCTGAAAAAAACCTTCAATCCTGAATCCAGGCTGTTGATGGCCAGGGAATATTCCGGTCCCAGGAGTTCCATACTCAGTCGCAGACCCGCACCTACAAAACACCAGGATGTGGTGGTCTCAACCACCAGACGTTCGCCATTCTCATCCTTATATTCGACCAAGGAATGGGCAAAATCTTCGGCGGGTCGATTGACATAATCTGTCTTGCCATTGCTGTTTTTGGAAAGGATTTCGGCATAATGGGGATTTTGCCATTTCAGGCACGACGTGTATGCAGTGACCTTGACAGGGGTCAGAACCTCGCGTGTAGAACCCGGAGGCGTCAGCATGTACCGGGCCGTTTCCACAGAATGACACATCATATCGTTGAGTACGCCTCCCCCTTGAAGTTCTCCTTCCCAGAACCACGGCATGTGTGGACCTCCATGTTCCTCGGATGCACGTGCCAGGTAAGGACGTCCCGTCAACGCCGCACCCCGTGTCCAGATGATCTCCTTACCTCGAACAACAGTGGGCGAAAAAACCTGATCCTCCAGGTAGCCATCCAGCAGATTTGTTTTTTGGGCCAATTCCAACATTTTACTAGCCTCCGGGACGTTTCTCCCCAGGGGTTTTTCACAGGCGATCCCAATCAATTCCCCTTTACCCGACTCAATGGTGTGAACGATCTCTTCCATGCCCTCGATCCGCGTGTAATTGGGGGCACAAATCCATAATGCATCGACATCAGGGGCAGCCACCATATCCGTGATGGATTTGTAGACCTTGGGATCGCCCACGCCCAACTTTTTGGTGAGCACAGCCGAATCATTGGCCCTTGTCTCAACGGGATCATAGATCCCCTGAATATCCGAGTCCCGAACGCCGATCCATGACCGGATATGAAAATTGGTTATAAACCCGGCCCCGATCATTCCGACTCCCAGTCTTTTTTTTGTCATATCTCTCCTCACTTTCCAAATATTTGTTTTACCACGGAATGATACAGAAATTCACAGATATAAAACATAACCGTTAATCTATGCAATCTTGAAATGACATCGTCCAAAAACTTTACAATAAGATCGTGGATGTCCCTGGATTCAGAAACGTCGTGAGG
>CAZYTI010000568.1:3513-3897 GCA_964650065.1 uncultured bacterium | reverse complement strand
ATTTCTCTGTTATATCTCCTGCCACGGTTTTAAATAACAACTTTCCATTTCAATCTTATGAAACGCCTTTACATGTTGTTGAAGAGCAGATTGATATACCAAATACTTTTTCACTCAGCCAAAACTATCCGAATCCATTCAATATTGTAACTATTATTAAATATCAAATTCCCCACACTTCGCATGTCCTGATTAGAATTTATAATTTAAATGGTCAAATTGTTAACACTTTGATTGATAAAAATATGTTAAAAATACGATAAAAAATGATGTAAAAATACGATAAAAATAAGTTAAAAATAGGTTAAAAATAACTTAAAAATATGTTAAAAATATGTTAAAATATATATATATATAATATGACAAAAAATTTTTTATATAAAA
>CAZYTI010000568.1:0-3503 GCA_964650065.1 uncultured bacterium | reverse complement strand
CAGGATATTACTCTTTAACATGGAATGGAAAGAATAGATACAATAATTCTCTCGCAAGTGGAGTTTATTTTTACAAAATGGTGGCAGGTAATTTTGTAAAGGTTTATAAATTATTATTAGTTAGATAGTTATTATTTGTAATATAAATACAGTTTAACATGTTGCTAAATTGTTTTGATGATACATAAACCAGATATCCCAAATGAATGATAACAAGCATAAGTGGTTCACCATTCTTCTCCTCTCCCTGGCCGAGCTGTTAGTCATGAGTGTCTGGTTCTCGGCTTCGGCGGTTGTGCCTGCTTTGACCAAGATCTGGCAATTGAATGGTTCGGGCCAGGCGTGGTTGACCATGTCCGTTCAAATAGGATTCGTGATAGGCGCCTTCGGATCTGCGGTTTTCAATCTGGCCGATCGTATTCCTTCCGGACGATTGTTTCCCATTTCTGCTATTTTAACGGCTCTAACAACGGTACTCATTCCCCTGTTTGTCACGGGAATAGCATGGGCATTGGTCCTCCGTTTGTTTACCGGTATCCTGCTGGCAGGGGTCTATCCTGTAGGGATGAAAATCATGGCCACCTGGACCAAAGAAGATCGGGGTCTGGCCATCGGTTTATTAGTGGGCGCTTTGACTTTAGGTTCGGGCATGCCCCATCTTTTAAAAGTCTTCGGTGGGATCGAAGTATGGCGGCCCGTACTATTTATGTCCGCCGGGATGGCGCTGATGGGTGGTCTGCTGGCAGCGTTCTTTATTACGGAAGGTCCTTATCAGACCAAGATGCCTCCCTTTAATTGGAAATATGTGGGTTCGATATTTCGTCAGAGAGAACTGTTTTTGGCCAACTTGGGTTATTTAGGGCACATGTGGGAGCTGTATGCCATGTGGACATGGCTTCCGATCTTTTTGATGGCCAGCTTCCATCTGACTGGGAACGATCCTCGCTGGGCCAGCGCGGCTGGATTCGCCGTCTTTGCGGTGGGCGGTTTTGGATGCCTAATTGCCGGGTATTTGGCCGATCGATGGGGACGGACTAAAGTGACTTCTGCTGCCATGTTGATCAGTGGCTTTTGTGCCCTCGCTGTCGGATTCCTGTTTGGTTCTCATCCGTTATTGTTGATCACTGTCTGTTTGATATGGGGCTTCACCGTGGTTGCCGATTCAGCTCAGTTTTCTACGGCCATCAGCGAACTCTCAAAATCAGAGTACGTCGGAACGGCTTTAACTTTACAGACCAGTCTGGGATTTCTCTTAACGCTGTTTACCATACGGCTCATTCCTATTTTCCAACAGCACGTGGGTTGGCGATTTGCTTTTGTGATTCTGGCTCTCGGGCCTTTCACAGGCATTTGGGCTATGACATCACTCCGAAGAATGCCGGACGCCGTCAAGTTAGCCGGCGGAAGAAGATAACCACAAACCAAACATCTGCCTCGAAGTCTCCAAGACTCAAAGGAAAAAACTTTGAACGAATATATGTCATGTAAATATGATAACATTATTTTTAAAATAAACCTGGAGCCTTTGAGTCTGGCTTAATAGTCACAAAATAATTATTGGTATTGTTAATGTTTTTTTTGTATTTTATTGAAAATCGCATACAGAAATTATGAATATAAATTTGCATTCAATATAATCAACTTACACAATGAGTTAATACAATCGGAGAACAGCGATTTTCAATAAAATACACAGGAGGCAAAACATGAAATTGGACCATTATTTTGTTGAGGACATTCCCCGTCGGGATTTTCTCAAAACAACGCTAAAGGGGGGTGTGGCCGTTGCGGCAACTCCCGCCCTCATGACGAGCCTTTTGTCATGCAGTGGTTCGGAACAGCCGGATGTCAAGCTCACATTAGACCCGGAAATGTTGAACAGAACACTCCGCCGAGCACTCGAAAAGGGTGGAGAGTTCGCCGATGTCTATGTCGAGAACCGAATCTCCCGACGGATCGTCATGGAAGAATCCAAGTTCAAGAGCGGGGTGTTCGGTATCAGTCAGGGTGCGGGTGTGCGCGTCATATCCGGAGATAAAACCGGTTTTGCGTACACCGATGAAATCACCGAAGAGAAGTTGTTGCGTGCCGCCGAAGTGGCCTCATATATTGCACGCGGAACCCCCTATACGGCGCCTCAGAACATCAAAGAAGCTTCACGACAATCCTTTGTCACAGTGAAAATCCCCCTGGAGAATGTGGCCGATAAGAAACGTCTCGACGTGATGAAGCGTGCCAATCAGGCCGCTCTGGATTATGATCCAAAAATCCAGATGGCCTCCATCTCTTATTATGATGAAATTCGTGGCAGAACTGTGGCCAACAGCGATGGCATCCTTTTAAGTGATGCGTTGCCCCTGTTGTTTTTCATCGTGCAAACCCTGGGTGTGGGCGAAAAGACCCGTCACATGAGCCGGGAACGTCTGAGCCGGCATTCGGGTTTTGAGATGTTTGATGAAGTCACTCCCGAGGAAGTGGCCCGTACGGCTGCACGGGAAGCCGTTGTCATGTTAGATGCCCAGGATTGTCCTGCAGGTAAGATGGACGTGGTGATGGAAAACGGCTGGGGAGGTGTCCTGGTCCATGAGGCTGTGGGACATCCGCTGGAAGCCGATAATATTGCGAAAAAAATCGGTGCATTCACTGGTAAATTGGGTCAGAAAGTTGCCAGTGATATGTTCACCATGGTCGATGATGGATCTCTGCCCAATATGCGAGGGACCATCAATTTTGATGATGAAGGGACCCAGGCCAAACGGAACGTTCTGATTGACAAAGGTGTGCTCGTAAAATACATGTCGGATATTCTCTCTGCAAAGCAATTGGGTATGGAACGTACCGGAAACGGTCGTCGAGAAAGTTTTCGTCACATACCCATCCCCAGAATGACCAACACGTTCATCGAGAACGGTAATGACAATCCCGATGATATCGTCGCTTCTACCAAGAACGGTCTCTTTGTGAAGAGCCTCAGCGGTGGAAGCGTGAATCCCATTACCGGCGTGTTCAATTTCACCTGTCGGGAATCCTATCTCATTGAGGATGGCAAGAAAACCACACCGGTCAAAGGCGCAACCCTTATTGGGAGTTGTATGGATATTGTATCCAACATCGATGCCGTCGGAGATAACCTGGCCTTCGGTCCGGGTATCTGCGGCAAGGGACAGGCGGCAGAAGTTTCTGCAGGCCAGCCCACGGTGCGCATTCGTGGTATCAATGTGGGCGGAAGCCGGGCGAGAGGATAATCAATCGAAATAAAGGAGATCATCATGGATTATAAAGTATTGGCTGAAAACCTGGTGAAACAATGCCTGAACAAGGGTGCCGATGCGGCCGAGGTTTTCATCGAATCGGGGCGTCAACTCACTATCGAAGTACGTAATGGGGATCTGGAAACCGTTCAGGAGACCTCCGCACACGGGGCAGGCTTTCGCGTTTTCGTTAAAGGAAAAATGGCTTTTTCCCATTGTAACGATTTTAACGAACCGGCTTTGGAAAATGCC